>NZ_DDCJ01000143.1:7775-109267 GCF_002335285.1 Thalassolituus sp. UBA2009 | reverse complement strand
TTTCTGTGGGCTGATCAAAAAAGAAGACGCTCTCAGGCGAAATCTTTTTCTTTGCGCTGCAGATTATATTTGCGCATTTTTTCGACCAAAGTCGTACGCCGGATATTTAATTTCTCAGCAGCGCGGGCAACGATGCCGTTAGCATCATCCAGCGCCTGCTGAATTAATGAACACTCAAGATCCTGCAGATATTCACGTAAATCCAGACCATTAACCGGCAGTAATGCCGGAGAGTCGATACCCGCCAGGCGGCCATCATTCTGGGTTACATCAGCAATAACCGGCACCGACAAGCTTTCATCATTGTCATCCACATGGCGGAATTTCTTCGGCAGTTCATTAACCCCGATCACGCCATAGGGATGCAGAATCGCCAGCCGCTCCACCAGATTGGCCAGTTCCCGAACGTTACCGTGCCAGTCATGACGGCACAGAGACATAATGGCAGCAGAATTAAAGCGGATAGAACCGCGTTTTTCGTTTTCCAGACGGGAAATCAGCTCATTCAGCAATAACGGCAGATCTTCGACGCGCTCCCGCAGAGAAGGCATATCAATCGGGAATACATTGAGACGGTAGTACAAATCCTCGCGGAAAGTACCATCTTCAATCATCTGTTCGAGGTTTTTATGGGTAGCCGCAATGATGCGCACATTTGTCTCAATGGTTTTATTGCTGCCCACCCGCTCAAAGGTATGTTCCTGCAGAACACGCAGTATTTTTACCTGCATATTCAGCGGCATATCGCCGATTTCATCGAGAAAGAGCGTACCGCCTTCAGCCATTTCGAAACGCCCGGGGCGGCTGTTAATGGCTCCGGTAAAGGCGCCTTTTTCATGACCGAACAGTTCACTTTCCAGCAACTCAGCAGGAATAGCGCCACAGTTAACCGGCACAAAAGGTTTATTTCGACGATGGGAATGGTAATGCAGATTGCGCGCAACCACTTCTTTACCGGTACCGGATTCACCCTGAATCATCACGCTGACGTCTTTATCCGCAACCTGCATAATCAGCTCACGGACATGCTGAACCTGACGGCTGGTGCCCACCAGACTGCGGAACAGCTGTACCTCTCGGCGCTCTCCGCGACTGCGGTTATGCGTATATTGTTCGCGATATACCTGGCAGCGATGCAGGCTGTCGAGCAATTTGTTGTAGCTCGGAGGCATCTCCACATTCGCTAATAAAGCACGGTGAATATGCTCAGGCATACTGTCTGGCAATGAGCTGTCGCCCATAAAAAGAATCGGGATGCCTTTATCCCAACTCAGTAAACCTTCTATTACGTCTTCCAGCGCAATGGAACTACTGTCACCAAGAAGGACGGCGCTGATTTCTGTACTGTCTTCGATTTTACCTTCCACCTCCCTGCGCCAGTCGGTGGTCTGAGCAACAATTGCTTCTTCGCCAAGAAAATCAAGAATGACTTTCATGTCGTGTCGCCGCTGCGCATCATCGTCTACCAGCAGTACTTTAATTTCTCTCCACATGGTGGTCAGCCTTTCCTTCCCAATGTGACTATCGGTCAATTCTTCTTTTTATAACGTCATAAGATTGACTGGAACTACGTAAGTTAAGTAGCAATCCATAAGCAAGTCAAACTTCTGACGTTAAATAATAATTTGTTGTTAAGCGTTCACGCTGGGGGCATTTATAGCTGAAGGTGTCGTCAAAAGACAAGGCACAATCTGTCCACCGTGAACAAATTGCGCCGGGATTCCGAAGGGAAATGATTAAATTTCAGACAGAAATATGGCTTTCCAGGCGAACATCGCTGACAGAATTAACAGAAGGTGATGCAGTTGTGCCATTCAGACTTTGCAGATATTCCTGACGGATACCATCCCAGCCCTGTTTAACTTCCAGTAACAGGCTCATCACCTCATCGATCATCGCCAGGTTGTTCTGACTGGTGGCTTCCAATAGTCGGCGATTCATATAGTCATAAAGACGGTCAAGATTCTGCGCCAGTTCACCGCCGGCCGAGTGGTCCAGACTGCCCTGCAGAGTCTGGATAATTTCCATCACCCGTCCCAGCAGATTGGCTTTGGTATCCATCTCTTTACGCTCAATCGCTCCTTTCGCCTGTGACATGCGCGTCAGCGCTGCCTCCATCAGCAATTGAATCAGGCGATGAGGGTCGGCATCCAATACTTCGGAAGTCACATTAACCTGCTGATATTGCTTAGCACCGCTCTTATACATGTCACGTCTCCTGAATTCGCAAAAGCCTGTTACCAATGTTACGGCCGCATGGAGAATATCTTTAGCCTCTGTTTCATTCCTTACACACCCACAGAGCCACTCCAGTATTCCATAAAAACGGCAATGCCTCGCCGGACGGCAACCATAGCCACCCATTGTTGCCGCTATAAAAATCGACAAAACCCTTATTATTCAATCACTTAAAAAATGGCACACATTATGCTGACAGGGAAATTGTCAGTGCATTTTTTAATGAGGCTTTAATTATGGCTAGCGCACAACTACAGACCGTCGCCCGCAGTGGTACAGGGGAACACCGCCACCTGTACGAACTGGCGAGCAAGCTGTACAGCGATGCTGTTGCACAGCAGGATGAGCACCTGCTGCAGGAAGCCTGTACTCTGGCTGAAGCAGCACAGCAGCTGCGGCCTGACAACCTTGCCGGATTAAACCTTCTTGCCCGTATCGAACTGCAGCGTCAGCATGTCGCCGCTGCAGAGTACTGGGTTAATCGCGGCCTGAGCATAAAGCCTGACAGTGCCAGCCTGCTGTACAGCGCTGGCCATATCGCCCTGAGCCAACATCAGCTCGATAAAGCCGAAGATTATTTCACCCGCTCCTGTCGTATATCGCGGGTGGCCACTAAAGCAGCTAATTTCCTCGCCCACGTAAAATTACTGCAGGGAGATTATGTTGAAGCTTTCCGCCATTACCGTGAACTGATCAAAACCCAGTCACGCGACAAGCAGATCCGCAGTAAATTATTTGAGTCTGCTTCCCACGTTATAGCGGACTTTTATTCAGAGGAGCTGGAACAGGATCTGTTACGCTACTTCGATTTTACCGATAGTGATCACAGCCAGTTACGCAGTCTGACCACATCACTGCTGAAACATAAATTACGCTTATCTGAAGCCGGATGCCCGCTTGAACTGGAAACCATTGCCAACGACAACCTATTACTACAGGCACTGACACGCTTTTATTTTTGCGATCCATTAATTGAGCGCTTGCTGCTGACTCTGAGAAAGTCTTTGTTACTGTCCTGCAGCAGTAACCTTGCCATTAAAAAAGATCTGCTGCCACTGGTCTCAGCATTGGCATACCAATGCTCATTAAATGAATCTGTCTGGTATATAACCTCACAGGAAGAAGCTCTGGTACAGCAACTGGAAATACTGTGCACAAAGATGCTGAGTATTGATGAGCTGACAGCAGATGACATCTATCCGGCTCTGTTGCTGCTGCAAATGTATAAACCATTAATTCAGTGCGAATTTTTCCCGGCGTTAAGCAGTAAAAAACTGCAGTGGCCAAAAGTAATGGATAGCCTTATACGTCAGGCGATTACTGAGCAACAGAATCTGAACAGCATTATTAACAGTATTCCGGCGTTAGGGGAAAGTGCTGACCACACTTCACGAAAAGTGCAACAGCAGTACAATCAAAACCCCTATCCCCGCTGGACAGACATAGGGTACAGCCAACCGGGTAATTACCGGGCGGCGTTACAGGCAGCATTCCCTGAGCACGGCCTGCTCGCTCAAGCTGACGGCGGCTCACTTGATATTCTGGTTGCCGGCTGCGGCACTGGCCGCCATGCCATCCGTCTTGCACAATATTTCACGCAGGTAAAAGTCTGCGCACTGGATCTGAGTTACAGCGCACTGGCTTATGCGAAATATCAGGCAGAAAAGCGCCACAAACGTAATATTCAGTTTATTCAGGGGGATATTCTGCAGCTTGATAAGCTCCACGAAACCTTTGATGTAATTGAATGCTCCGGCGTTTTGCATCATATGCACTCTCCTGTCACTGGCCTGCAGGCACTGACACGGAAACTGAAATCCGGTGGCGTTATTAAGCTTGCCCTGTACAGTGCAACTGCACGCCGGCAGATCAGTGAATTGCGCAAACTCTGGGGAAATAAACAACCAGGAAAACCTGCAGAAATGCGTCTGGTACGTGAAGCTTTATTACAAAGTTCGATTGAAGGTGACTGGACTGAGATCTATAACTCACCGGACTTTTACAGTCTGAGCGCCTGTCGCGACCTGCTGTTTCATGAGCAGGAGCATGTGTTTGATGTACTGGAATTAGAAGGTTTTCTGGCCAGTGCCGGACTGGAATGGATTGGTATGCTGCCGCCCCCTGAATCGCAGGAATTACTCAGCCTTACAGGTAAACACAGCAGCCGGATTACCGCCGCAGAATGGCACACACTGGAGCAGAATAATCCGCAGTTATTTGCCGGTATGTATCAGTTTTATGCGCGTAAACCATAAAAACGGACAGATGACAGCTGAACCTGAGCTGCCATCTGGCCGCGCTTCCTAAATCCTGCGTTTTATTTTCCTGCGCTTAAAGCTGCCACTGTATCGGTGCTTCACCACGGGAAATAAGGTAATCGTTAATACGTGAGAACTGGCGATTACCAAAAAAGCCGCGGTGCGCAGATAACGGTGAAGGATGCACCGACTTCAGCACCAGGTGCTTCTGCGGGTCAATCACGGCACCTTTTTTCTGCGCATAACTGCCCCAGAGGACAAATACCAGCCCTTCACGCTGCTCATTCAGCGCACGGATAGCCGCATCAGTAAACTGCTCCCAGCCCTTACCCTGATGTGAACCGGCATTGGCCTGCTCCACCGTCAGCGTTGCATTCAATAGTAAAACGCCCTGATCAGCCCATGGTGTCAGATCACCACTGCCGCTCATACGCAGCCCCAGATCACCTTCAATTTCTTTAAAAATATTCACCAGTGATGGTGGAATTTTTACCCCGGGCTGTACCGAAAAACTTAAGCCATGAGCCTGCCCCGGACCGTGGTACGGGTCCTGGCCAATAATCACCACACGCACCTGCTGAAACGGCGTGTGATTAAAGGCATTAAAAATCTGTGGACCCGGAGGGAAGATAACCTTACCCGCCGCTTTCTCTGCTTTGAGAAATTCACGCAGATTATGCATATAAGGTTGCTCCAGTTCAGAACCAAGCACTGCCTGCCAGGATGGATGTAATTCTCCGGCTTTTCCCATGATTAATATCCTTAAAAACTGTCTGTTAACTGTCCGGGTTGTCTGTGGCAACAGGCCCTAACAAAACAGGCAGCCGAAGCTGCCTGTTGTTATCGTCTGCTCAGCGTTAATCCGCCAGAGGCTTCATGTGCGGGAACAGAATAACGTCTTTAATGGTATGGCTGTTGGTGAACAGCATCACCAGACGGTCGATACCAATACCTTCACCAGCCGTTGGTGGCAGACCGTATTCCAGCGCGCGTACGTAGTCTTCGTCGTAGTGCATCGCTTCATCATCGCCGGCATCTTTTTCTTCAACCTGCTTACGGAAACGGGCAGCCTGATCTTCGGCATCGTTAAGCTCGGAGAAGCCATTGGCCAGTTCGCGTCCGCCAACAAAGAATTCAAAGCGGTCGGTCACAAACGGGTTGTCGTCGTTGCGACGCGCCAGTGGTGACACTTCCCACGGATATTCGGTAATAAAGGTCGGCTGATTCAGCTTCTCTTCGGCGGTGGCTTCAAAGATTTCACACACCAGCTTACCGGCACCCCAGCCTGCTTCTTTCGGTCCCAGATGGATACCCACGCTGCGGGCATACTCTTTCAGGGTTTCGATGTTGTTTTCAGCATCGCGCAGAACAGCCGCGTCCATTTCCGGATTATATTTGAGGATGGCATCCACCATGCTCATGCGGGTAAATGGCTGGGCAAAGTCGTAGGTCGCATCACCGTATTCCAGCGTGGTGGTGCCCAATACGCTTTCGGCCAGGAAGCGCAGCATGGCTTCGGTGGTATCCATCATGTCGCGGTAATCGGCATACGCCTGATAGAACTCGATCATGGTGAATTCAGGATTGTGACGGGTGCTCAGACCTTCGTTACGGAAGTTACGGTTAATCTCGAACACACGGTCAAAACCGCCCACCACCAGACGCTTCAGGTACAGCTCCGGCGCAATACGCAGGAACATATCGATGCCCAGTGCATTGTGGTGAGTTTCAAACGGTTTGGCCGAAGCGCCACCGGGAATGGTTTGCAGCATCGGGGTTTCCACTTCCATAAAGCCGCGCTGCGACAGGAAGTAACGGATACCTTCAATAATTTTTGAGCGGATCAGGAAGGTACGGCGGGTATCTTCGTTAATGATCAGGTCAACGTAGCGCTGACGGTATTTCATTTCCTGGTCAGCCAGACCGTGGAATTTATCCGGCAGCGGACGCAGTGCCTTGGTCAGGATGCGGAAGTTGCTGAGCTCGTCGATATCGACATACAGCTCGCCCTTACCGGACAGGTGTAACGTACCTGAACCGGCCACGATGTCACCCAGATCCAGCATCTGCCAGGCTTCGCTTTCTTTCTGCATGCCTTTGGCCATGTAAATCTGGATCGAGCCGGTGCTGTCCTGAATCCCCACAAAAGGACCACCGCGACGCATCACACGACCGGCAACAGCAACACGGATACCGGCAGCGGCCAGTTCTTCCTGACTCTTGCTGCCGTGTTCGGCTTTCAGCTCACCGGCCAGATGTTCACGACGGAAATCGTTCGGGTGAGCATTCGATTTGCAGTTGCTGCGCAGCTGTTCGAGCTTGGCGCGGCGCTCGGCGATCAGTTTGTTCTCATCCTGAGCTGGCTGCTCGGTCACTTTGTTGTCTGTCATGGTGTTACCCTAAAAATTAGATGATACGAAGCGTGTGGTTACAGGCCTTTTTTCAGGCTGGCTTCGATAAACTGGTCAAGGTCGCCGTCCAGTACCGCCTGGGTATTGCGGGTTTCAACCCCGGTACGCAGGTCTTTGATACGGGCATCGTCAAGTACATAAGAACGGATCTGGCTGCCCCAGCCGATATCCGACTTGGTATCTTCCAGCGCCTGAGCCTCAGCATTACGCTTCTGCATTTCCAGCTCATACAGCTTGGCTTTCAGCTGCTTCATCGCCTGGTCTTTGTTCTTGTGCTGCGAACGGTCATTCTGACACTGGGTCACGATACCGGACGGCATGTGGGTAATACGTACCGCCGATTCGGTCCGGTTAACGTGCTGACCACCGGCACCGGAGGCGCGGTAAACGTCGATACGCAGGTCGGCCGGGTTAATCTCGATATCGATATTGTCATCAACTTCCGGCGATACGAACACGGATGAGAATGACGTATGACGACGGTTGCCGGAGTCAAACGGGCTCTTACGCACCAGACGGTGTACACCGGTTTCGGTACGTAACCAGCCGTAGGCATATTCACCTTCGACGCGGATAGTGGCGCCTTTGATGCCCGCGACTTCGCCTTCAGAGACTTCCATCAGCTCGCCCTTGAAGCCATGCGCTTCGATCCAGCGCAGGTACATACGCAGCATCATGTTTGCCCAATCCTGAGCTTCGGTGCCACCGGAGCCAGACTGGATTTCAACGTAGCAGTTGTTCGGGTCCAGTTCGCCGGAGAACATACGGCGGAATTCCAGTACTTCAAGCTCTTTCTGCAAGGCAGCCAGTTCGGCGCGTATATCTTCGACCGAGTTTTCGTCTTCTTCTTCAACGGCCATGTCCAGCAGGTCACGGGCGTCACTCAGGCCGGTATCCAGGGTATCAATGGTTTTGACCACATTTTCCAGTGCTGAGCGTTCTTTGCCCAGCTCCTGCGCACGTTCCGGGTTATCCCAGACGTCGCCCTGTGACAGTTCCTGTTCTACTTCTTCCAGACGCTCAAGCTTGTTGGCGTAGTCAAAGATACCCCCTAAGCACGTCAGTGCGCGCTTTCAGGTCTTTGATGGTTTCGAGGATCGGATTAATTTCCAATGTAATACCCTGTTGTCATCCGGCAGACAGGCCGGTCGGAGTCAGTACGGCCGGCGCTCAGGGCGCTGGCGACAAAAAAGAGGCAGCATTTTACAGAAGTCAGCCGCCGGATGCGAGTGTGTTTCAGGCTGAGGCCACGCCGCAAGACGGCTCAGCCGGGGCCTGAAGAGCGCAGCGGCTACAGGTGGTGATTGAAACCATGGCAGCTCTGGATGTTGCTACTGCTTATGACGTAGATAGGAAATATCTAATAAGGCTATTGCAAATCCTTCGCATTAAGATTAAATTACAAATCAAAGTGATTCGCATCCGGATTTGATTACCATGTACGTATGTTTGTGCAAAGCCGTTACCCAGCAACAGATTGAGCAGGCTGTCGAGCAAGGCGACAGTTATGCCCAGATCCGTCAGAAGCTGGGCGTTGGTACCGACTGCGGCTGCTGCGGTCAGAGCGCTAAGCAGATGATCCGTGAGCATACATCCCGCCTGCCGCCCTGCGAGTTCGCAGTAGCCAGCTGAGAAAACAGCCATTCAGATGCAAAAAAAGAGCGCTCTGGGCGCTCTTTTTTATTGGCTGACATATTGATCAAGAGTTACGACACAAAGCTTTTATCCGGCTGCCCGTACCGGGCCGTTTCCCCAGTCCTGAGCCATCTGACGCTGCAGCCCGGCCAGATCGACCAGCGTATTCTGGCTGCAGACTCTTCCCCGGCGAATTTCCCAGGTAGACACCGCACTGAAGCCAATAACTTTATTATTTGGGGGAAAACCAAACAGTGGCTTCTGAAAAGATCCACTGAATGTCGATATCGTTATAACGCGATCACCTTCCGCCATGATTTCTTCAATGGAGACATCAAGATCGACGATGGAAGTGCGAATTTGTTTGACGTATTCGACGAAGGAATCAATGTCCTTAAACCCTTCAGCAAACGTCGTATGGTAAACAAAATCGGGGGTGGCAATCTGACGCAACAGACTGAAACGTCCGGTATTCCAGGACAGATTAATAAAATGCTCTACGAGTTGTTTATTATGGTCTGACATGGCACATCCCTGCCCTAAAAGTGGAACTCCTGCCGAACCGATGTGACCGGTTCAACTAAGTACTCAGGCATTCTGTACCAGGGTGGCGCAATTTGCCAATCTAATCTTATGTGCGATATATCTCACATTCAGGTATAGCCCGCGACGTCCCTGTCCGGGTCAGGGGTTATTTCTTGGAGTTATTCATTGCTTCAAACTGCTGCTTCACATAATCCAGCGTGGTATTGAGCGTCTGAATGATGGAATCGTTGTACAGGAACTGGGCTTTAAGTCTGGCTTCCTGCGCAGAGATACGTGCTTCCATCCGGTCACGGTCTTTATCCACCGCTTCCAGTTCATCATCCAGCCCCGACTGTTTAACCCCGATGACGCTTTTCTGGCCATTAAGGAAACTGTCCATAATATCTTTCAGCTGATCGCCAAAACCGGTGATATAGGTAACGCTACCGCGCTCGCCGATATTGCCACCGGTAATTTTCAGACGCAGACCGGAAGCATCATCGATCGTACCCACCTGATCTTTACCCGGCTCACCATCCCCGGCACCGCGAACAAAACCAAAAATGGCCGCCGCTTCATTGGAGAAATCCGTCATTTCAACAGATGACGATGCACCGGTTGAGGCTGAAATAATGCCGAATTTATTATTTGCAAAGGATGCCGGATCGCTGGTGAATTCCACTTTGACGGCAATGCTTTCATCTTTAAATGCCGCGGTATCATTAATCGCCTGTTGCAATGCCTGGGCCAGCGTTGCGCCACTGTTATAGGTCGCAGGCTGATTTAATGTCACCTCGGCTTCAACACCATCGATCTTGATCTTAAAAGTGTTATTGGTTGCATCGATATTCACCGGGGTCGAAAAGTCCGCCGCTTCATTACCGATGTAATAACCGTTACTGGCTTTCACATTACCATCAACGGCTCGCAGGAACTGGCCATTACCCGTTGCTTCTATGCCGTTAATGGTACCGGCAACGTCTTTGCCTTTAGCCGTTGAGGGCGAGTACTGGCTGACATCCTGCAGACCGAGGAAAGCAATCGACGAACTGTCCAATCCGGTAAAACCAACGGCTGTGCCCTGACCACCAATGGTGATATTCAGGGAGCCAAGATCTGATTCCGGATCGTAAACATAATCAACCACGGCATCCAGATCGTAGCCAAAGGTTCTGGAGGTGTCGGTCAGGCCAAGTCCATCATAACCATTGCTGACAGTTTCAGCCGCAAGACCCAGTGAGCTTACGGCGGTGCCACCCAGATTTTTAATTTCCAGAGCAGCTCCGGAGCCAAAGGTAGCAGCGGTTTTAACACCGTCTTTACTCTGGGTTTCAAAGTACAGCTGGCCACTGCCATCAACACGGGCTTTCACATCTCCGGCAGCAAATTGCCCGGTCGCAGCCAGTGCAGTATCCAGCGCCTGCTGAATAACAATCAGATTGGAGTCGGCATTATTACTGCCGGTTGTGCCATCGCCGTTTACATCCACATTGATATCGACGCCATCCAGCGTCAGGGTGAAGGTTGCATTCTGCCCGCCACTGAAATCAATACCGGCAGAAATATCGGCAAAGCTGCTGCTTTGCGCGCCGCGACCGTCGCTGACAACTTCAATATATTCTTCGTGCCCGGTTGCTACGGTGGTTAATTTCAGCCCGGTTCCGTCCAGGCTGGCACTGACCACTCCAGCACCAAAAGCATTATCCAGTGCGGTCTGAATATCCACGATATTGTCACCGGAATCGCTGTTAACCAGCACATCTTTTTCCACACCCGATACATTCAGACGGAAGCCGGCATTGGTTGTGGAAAAATCAATATTGGTGCTGATATCACGGGTTGCCGTTGCGGTTTCCGCACCTTTAACCGCACCGGCAAAATTAGCATCACCGGCCAGCGTAATATTTAACTGATTCTGAATCTCTGCCGCTAAGGCATCGCCTGTTGCATAGGTACCAGCCGGCACAGAAACCTTGGTGGCACTTTCAATACCATCGACCTGCACATTAAATTCAACCGGTGAGCCAAAGGTCAGGCCCGGATCTTTACCGTTAGTCTGTACGCCCTGAGTACCATTAAGACCCAGCTGTACATCCGTGGTATTAGAGCCAACAGCGGTCAGCTCAATACTGCGTGCAGTGCCCTCAGCAACGGTCTCAAAAATCAGATAACCGTTATCATCAAACGACGCCGTTACCTGACCATTCAGGGCTGTCGCATCGATGGCGGTCTGGATAGCCTGCAGGGTATCTTTTCTGTCACCAAATACCCCGTCACCATTCAGATCCTGGCCATTGGCGTTCTGATTAACCACCACCGCTACCGGACCATTACCATCAACGTCGAGAGAAAAGCTCGCGTTACTGACCGAAAAATTGATTCCGGTACTGGCTGACACTGACGTATTGCCGATCTGAGTCGTAGCGCCTTTGCCATTAAAAGCTTCGGCATTCAGCGTGGTCAGCTCGACGCCTTTATAGGTCCCCTGACCGAGCTTATTAAAGCCCAGTGTGTTGGCCAGATTAGGATCGACAGCCGCAAAATACACCTGCGACTCAGAGCCGTATTTGTTTGAGGTAATGGAAAAGTTTTTATCCGTGGCATTGTAATTAACCGAAACACTGTGCCCATATTTAGACAGGGTTTCACTGCTGTTAATCTGCAGCGCCAATTGCTTGGCCAGATCCTCACCAGAGCTGTAACTGCCATGGGTAAGTTCAATACTGGCTGTCTGGCCATTTACGTTAATACGGAAATTATCGTTGCTTTCGTCAATCACAACCGGTGAAGAAAAATCCAGCGAAGACAGTGATCCACCAACGTATTTAGCCTGACTCGCTAACTGAGTAATGTTGACGTCATAGGTGCCCGGCTTGGTATTGATTGAGTCGTTAACGTAGGTAATCTGGCTGTCGGTGGTGGTACCGGATTTAGCCAGCAGGCCCACAATCGACGCCCGGTCTTCGGCCATCGCTTTTTTGAATTTGGTGGTATTAAAATCCAGCTGGTAGTCATTATCCCGGTTGGTATCAACCCCAAGCTCAGTCAGCGAACGGTATTTACCGGTTAAGCCAACAATGGGCTCACTGATCATGGCGCGGATCTGCGACATCATGCTGCGAATCGTCGAATCCCCCAGCAACAGGCCCGCCTGTCGTTTATCAGCATCATAACCGGACAAATCATCGACAAAGCTTTTCAGCTCGTTATAGGCATCGACAAAGCCCTGGATACTTTCAGCTAATTTATCGGTATCGGCACTGACTGTAACGCTGATGTTTTTACCGACATCGGCATTTTTAAGATTAAGGGTCACCCCTTTAATCACTTCATCTACGGAGTTACTGCTGCGGGTGATGGTCAGGCCGTTAACATTCAGCTGCGCGTCTTCGCCGCGGCTGGTCTGGCTCATATTGGCAGCAGTGTTCTGGTTTTCATTAAATGCCAGCGCTCCCAGCCCGCCACTGAGCATGGCGCCGGATTCATCCAGCGCGACAATACGCATGGCATTTTCAGCCCCGGTTTCTTCCGAGGTCATCAGCAGACGATAGCCGCTGCCATCGTTGATGATACTGGCGGTTACACCCATATCGGCATTATTGATCGCGTCGCGGATACCACTGAGGGTGCGGTTGGAGTCGTCGATGGTAATGGTTTTGCCGAGACGATCCGGATTCAGGTCCTGGCTGACAAAATTGCCGCCGGCGCCATAGGTGATATCACCAAAGGTGAATACCAGTTTTCCGGTGCCAATAATTTCGTCAAAGCTGCTGTAGGTTTGTGTTGCCAGGGAATGGGATTTAGCCGTGTTCAGCACTTCGACGTTATAGGTGCCCGGCTCAGACAGACTGGAGGTTGTTGCGGTCAGAATATCTTCATCAGACGAAGTCGCCGTGGTTGAACTTACCAGGCTCGGGCTGGATAAGCTGTTGGCCGCAGACTGTACCTTCGCCATCATCGACTGAATCTCACCATAGGCGGTGATTTTGGCTTCCACCAGCTGCTGACGGCTATCCAGACGCAGCGAGGTCGCTTCTTTCTCTGCACTGATGATTTTTTCCACCAGATCAGTGGTCAGTACTCCAGACCCTAATCCCAGTGATTCTATGGATGCCATACCTGTTCCCCCGTGTTACCGAACCATCCGGTCTGTATCAAGCGTAGATGGCCCTGAAACAAAAAACCCTGTACTGGCTTTATCGGCCAATGCAGGGTTTTCTGAAGGGTTGTTTACCTAACCCATACACTGATCACCTAAACTTGTGCGCTGAACAATAAAGATGGTTCTTCATCATTCAATTTCTGCGCCAGTTCCAGAGCCAGCTCACTGGGAATCTGTCGGATCAGTTCCGATGACGCCCGGTCATAGACGCGGATAATGGTCTTGCCGCTATCTTCGTCCAGCTGGAAATCCAGTGTTCTTTCAGTTTGCTGTACATACTCATTGATACGGGAAATTGCTTCTCTGACCTGGTCCTTATTCAGTTCCGCAACTTTCTCAGTTCCAACCGGCAAAGACTTGCCGCTATCGGAACCTGCAACCGGATCACTTGCCGCCTTGGCGTAAGCTTTCTTTCCGGCTGTAGCTGAGGGTGATACAGCTGTATGGTCTACCACATTCAATTTCAGCTCGTTCATAAGTCACCTCTCAGGTTCTTGGTTAAGCAGCCTGGGGAAGGCTGGCCTTCCCCATCAGTCCGCTATTATCCCAGAAGAGACAGAACCTGCTGACCGGCAGCGTTCGCCTGAGCCAGAACCGAGATACCTGCCTGCTGCAGTACCTGAGTACGGGACAGCTCGGCGGTTTCAGCCGCGAAGTCCGCATCCTGAATCCGTGAGTTCGCGGAGTTCAGGTTCTCAGAGGTCACCTGCAGGTTACTTACAGTAGAGCTCATACGGTTCTGGATCGCACCGAGGTCGGCACGCTGGCTGGCCACCTGACCAATCGCGTTGTCGATCGCAGTGATCGCAGCAGTCGCACCTTCGAAGGTCGAAATATCGATCTCTGTCAGGAACTGACCGTTTTCGCCACCACCGTAAGTACCGGTGTTGAAGCCCAGAGCTTCAAGCTCGGTATTACCGTTGCTGCCGACGTTGACTTCAATTTCTTTCGCAGAAGTCAGCTTCACGGTTGAGTAAGTAGTTTCGTAAGTATCTGCTTCAACAGAAGACTTAGTACTTGTACCACCCTGACCAAAGGTCGCTTCACCGATACCCTCTACCGCAGAGTCCAGACCGAATACACGACCGATTGAAGATGAAGAACCAGACTTATCATCAATCGCGATCGAGATGTTGCGGCCATCGGCAGCGGTCAGAGAGATAGACTCACCGTTATCGATTGCGGTAACACCGGTCTGACCTGCGCTCTGATTGATCAGTGCAATCGCATCAGCACGGGATTTAGCGTAATCAATGTTACCGCCGGAATCAGTCTGCAGGGTTACCGAACCAAGAGACACACCGTTGATGTAGATACCAGCCTGATCACCATTCTCGAAGGCATTCGCCTCTGCCTGGGTCACTGCAGTACCACCAACAACTTCGGTTGGATTCACAGCCGCCTGCACACCAGTCTCATCCGATACTTCATTGATCGCGGCGGCGACAGCGATACCGGACAAGGTTTTGTTGGATGACAGGATACGGGAACCGTCAGATGCAAACTCGGCACTCGCCTTATCTTCGCTGGTTTCTGCAGCTTTGATACTGACGCCGTTAATGGTCAGGTCACCGTCTTTCAGACCATTCACACCATCATAAGCAGTGGTCACACTGGTGGTGCCTGATGCCAGTAACTGGCCGGCATCATCCGGATCAGACAGAGCAACAGTCACTTTAGTACCGTCGTCAGACTGGAAGGCCAGAGAGCCCTGTACAATATTGTTAGTACCGGAAGCCTGGAATGCAGCAGCAGCGTTAGTGCCTACCGCTACGTTACCAATCGCGCCTGAAGTATCGAATACCACCAGACCCGCAGAGCCTGCTGTGGTTGTGGAGAAGTTCTTCACATCCAGAACCAGTGCACCGGCAGAGTTTACGGTAGCGCTTACATCCAGATTCTCAGCAGAGAAGTCACGGGCGTTGATTGCATCAGCAGCATTCTGTGCAGCAACGGTTGCGGTTGAGCCCGCAGTGAAGCTGATCATTGCACCACTGGTACCGGTACCCAGCTCAATGGCTGTCGCGGTAGTTGCCATAGTGACAGTCAGTTTGACGCTTTCATAAGCGGTCACACCGGCCACATTGGAGATGGCTGCCGCCAGGTTGTTCACGAAACCACCACTGGCCATAGTACCGATGGAAGTAGCACCGTTAACGGTTACTTCATAGCCGATAGAAGTGGTGGTATCGAAACCGGATGCTGCTGCGCTGGCAACACTGACGAAAGTACCGGCAGGGGTTGCGTTCGCGGCAGAGATATCCTGAGTCTGGGCATCGCTGACCACACTGGCCTGACCTGATTCATAAGTACCTGCAACCAGACCAGCATTGGACAGGTCACCGTTACCGGTACCGTTACCACCTTCGATCACGATTTCTTTCACGTCACCATCGGCGATCAGAGTGAAACCACCTTCGTACACGCCCGTAGCAGCCAGACCAGTCTGAGCGGCACTCAGAGTGCCCAGATTGATGTCAACGTTACGGCCATCAGCGGCAACCAGCTGCACACCACCTTTATCGAAGCCGGTATCAACCGCAACAACACCGGTCTGATCAGACACAGCGTTAATCGCTTCGAGTACCGAGGCACGGGTAGTAGAGCCATCGTTAGAGGTTTGAATATCAATGTTCACACCGTTCAGGCTGATGGTTCCGCTGGCAGCAGAAGCCGTCATTTCAGAACCGGAAACAGTGTTTTCATTCACCTGCGCAGACACACCGGTCTCTGCGGAGTGACGGTTTACTGCAGCCGCTTTGGAGATAGCGGAAGCATCCGCACCACTGGTGGAAGCAGAATCATCTTCTGCACGGGAAGCGGTAATCGCTACACCGTTAATGATCAGGTCGCCGTTAGCCAGCGCGTTGTCAGTACCGATGGCACTGATACCGCTTTCTTTGCTGGAACCCAGCTTGCTGGCAGTCAGTTCGGCAATGGATACGTCCACAGTCTGACCAGCGTTAGCACCGATCTGGAAGGTTGCTTTGAAAGAACCGTCCAGCAGTTTACGGCCGTTGAAGTCGGTTTCATCAGCAGTACGTGAAATTTCAGCAACCAGCTGATCAACCTCAGCCTGAAGAGCTTCACGGTCAACGTCGGAGTTGGTGGCGTTAGCAGACTGTACCGCCAGTTCACGGATACGCTGCAGGTTGTCGTTCATAGAACCCAGCGCACCTTCAGCCGTCTGAGCCAGTGCGATACCGTCACCGGCGTTACGCACGGCCACATTCAGACCTTTGATCTGAGAGGTGAAACGGGTAGAAATCGCCAGACCCGCGGCGTCATCTTTGGCACTGTTAATACGCAGACCAGAAGATAAACGTTGCAGAGCCTGTTGGTTGGCAGACTGGGATTTATCCAGATTGCGCTGCGCGTTAATAGAGGCAATGTTGGTATTAATAATTTGAGGCATGGTGTTTCTCCTGTACCTGCGTTACAGAGCCAGCGCTGTGCTGTAGTAGCAACGTTGCTGCACTCCCTCTGTCTTTGTCATACCTTTTAACGGCACACCCGGCAGGATCTTTAGAATTTTTTTTGCGCCAATATCACGACACAATCCCAACCGACACGGAATTCTTAAGCGATTGAAACCATTGGAAATTATTCTGAATGTCAAAAAAACGACAAAAAATCAGCCAGAATAAAAACCGCGACACATCACTCCCGCAGCGATGGCTCCCGGGGGTTCACAGGCATGTATATTGCTTTGTTCAATGAAAAGAGAGGCTTTTATGACGCACCCTGCCGAAATCAGATTCAACAAGAACATCGCTTACCTGCAGCAGCACTATCCCTATCTCTACAATCTGGCGCAGAACACGCCCCTGCGGAAGCTGACACTGGATATGGACGATCATGGCCGGGTCGATATTCACAGCGGTAATGCTTACTTTTATAACGGTGATGCCAGAGCGTTCGCCCGGCAAGAGGCCGAACAGTTCAACACTATCGTCGCTCCGGGCAATGCCATCCATGGCCTCAGGCCCCATGGCGCGAACGCCTTTAAGGCACAACGCTATTTCTCCCGCTCAATCACCCGCCTGTACCAGGACACACAGGTTGATCAGACCGAGGATTACCAGATCCCGGATTTCCTCGCCCTGGTGGCCATCATGGGGATTGGCGCCGGTTTCCATATAGAAGAGCTGGTCAACCGGCGGGAAATACTTGCCCTGATTATCTATGAAACCGATCCGGAAGAATTTGTCACCTCTCTGTACTGCATCGACTGGGAAGCCATTTTCCTGAAATTCAGCGAGCGCGGAAAATCCATCCAGCTGGTCATTGGTGACTTTAAGCTGGCCACCGATCAGTATGCGGTGCTCTGGAATCAGCTGATTGATCATCCGCCCAGCTTTTCCCTGTGTACCTATTTATATAATCACCGCAACCAGGATAAGTACCGCAAGGTCATCAAAAAAATCCAGAAAGATCTGAAAGTGTATCTCTCGCTCTGGGGGTATTACGACGATGAAATCAATCAGATGAATAACGCCCTGCATAATTTCCGCGCAGGGAACGAACTGCTGCCACTGGCCGATAAACAAGCCATGAACTGCCCGGCTTTTATCATAGGTTCCGGCCCATCCCTTGATGACCGCATCGAAGATATCCGCAAATATCAGGGCAAAGCCGTGCTCTATTCGGCCGGGACAGCACTGCGCGCATTATACAAACAGGGCATTAAGCCGGATTTCCATATCGAGATTGAATCACACTATGAGCCTTTCCGGGTGATCAGTGAAATTAATGACCCGGAATATCTGCAGGATATCACCCTGATCTGCTCGGCTCAGACAACGCCGAAAATTCCGCCGATGTTTGGCAGGGTAATGCTTTTTATCAAAGACTCCACCGCCATTCATGAGCTGAGCAAAGACTTAACCGACCAGATCCGTGGCACAACCCCAACCTGTACCAATGCCGCGCTGGCCATCTGTTATCACCTGAACCACCAACAGGTATTCCTGTTTGGTACGGACTACGGCTTCCGTAATACCGGTTCACACCACTCCAAGAATTCGATTTATTACAGTGAGCAGCGCTCTGATCTGGTGAAGCAATCCACCAATTACCAGCAGCAGGATCTGATTGAGATTGAATCGGTTGATGGCTTACCAATGCAGACAACCATGATTTATAACGCCTCCAGACGCCGGCTTGAATCAGACATCAGTTATTTCCTGAAAAACAGAACGATTGAAGTTTATAACTGCGCTAATGGTGCAAAAATCGAAAACGCTGAGCACATGGAGCAGTCCCGATTCTGTTCGCTGATGGAGTCATCGGCCGCGAAAAAGGAAAACGATCTTCAGCTTATGTCAGACAGGAAAAGGGCTGTCTTTTCACCGGAATTCCTGCAGCAACGGACTGATGAACTGGAAAGTAATCTGAGAAAGATCGCCGATGATATTCTGAATATGATGGGCAGTGGCCAGAAAACCCTGACACAGCATTATCAGAATCTGCATATCGTCGGTCAGTATCTGTCCTTTGGCCTGAGCCGCTATGGTGCTCTGCAGTTCTTAATCCGCGGAGCCATATGGCATTACCTGCATGCCGGTGCCTCTGTTGCCCTTAAACTGCAGAATTCACCGGAAAAAATGGCGGAATATATAGAGCGCTGGGAAACCAATTTCCGTCACTTTATTAATACCGTACCGGATCATGTGCACAACGTCGTCAGCAAAGAATTTAACGACTCAGATCCATGGATTCATACTGCGATTGATGACCCGGATTGTCCGGAATATGAACCATAGCCACCGGGCTATGGTTCACAGCTGAACTATTCCAGCATAAGTATTAATAACGATAAGGATAAGTTGCATCGCCATGCCAGCCATAAGCCTGTAATGACTGTGCAATTTCATCATAGAAGGACGACGCGACCACCATAATCCACTGGCTGGCGTCGTCTTTATTCTGAGCAATCCATTCTTCGGCCGGCTGAATCCGGCATTGTTCATAACCGGCAAAAATTCTTTCTGATTTATTCGGGTTACCATCAAGAATAACGTCCGGGACAAAATCCAGAAAACTCATTAATGCCCGGCCGCCGGCACCCGCTCCCCACATTGCAATCTTCCGTCCGGAAATCTGCTCAGCCAGCCGTTGCTTCTGCGCATCAATACCCTGCTGAAAATGACCAATATTCTCTGGTACCGAAAAACTCAGTGCCTGCTCACGGTCACGGGTACAGAATGCAATCAGGTTACCAACATCGGAAACCTGATATTTCTGAATAAACCAGCCATGCCGGGCCAGCAGAACCTGCAGCGAATGCTTGCAAAACAGACTTACATGCTCAACATGAAAAGGCGCCCGGCTTTCATGTTCGATTGCCCAATCCAGACCCGGAGTTTCAATAAACATTGCCCCGTCGGGATTCAACAGCATGGATGCTGCAGCGATATAGTCATCAAAGTCAAAGACGTGTTCGATCACATGGCGGCTGTAAATAATATCCACTTTCCGCCCCAGTGCTTCTGCAAATGAGCGGTTGAAAAAGCTGTTATAAACGCAAAACCCCTGCTCCTCGGCTTGTTCCCGTGTTTCATCGTTTGGCTCGATGCCCAGATACTCCATCTGCGGATACAGTGTGCGAATCTCACCCAGCACCTCTGCAGCAGAACAACCGATTTCCAGCACGCTCTGAAAGCGTTGCTCCTGCCCGGCGACACATTCCTTGAAAAAGCCGACAAAATCCTGAGTAAATTTTGTTCCTATATGGCCTGGTCGTGGCGTGTAGTAATGCTGTTTATACAGGTTTTCCAGCACAGATTTATCATAATGCCGCTGATAAGCTTGACCGCAATCACGGCATAATCCATATTCAATATCGACCTCAAAAGGTGGCTGCAGTGTTTCACCGACCGGAACCGGATGCTGATACACCGGAAATTTTTTCAGTGTTAACAGAGTTTCTGACTGTTCGCCGGCACACACCGGGCAGATAGTTTTTTGATCCGTCATACTCAGTTCTCCAGCCAACGTAAAATAGTTAATGCCTCTGCCCGTTCAACCCCCGCACTGGCTCCGCGCATCTGCGCCAGTGCATCGATTGCCTGATAGGAACGATAATGAGGATAAGCCCGCATTTCCGCATCGTAACACTGCAGAGCTTCCTGTTTTTTATTCCAGTCCTGCTCACTCAGCGAGATATAGCAATTAGGGTTAAAAGCAGCACTGGCCGGATTCCAGCCGGTTGCGCTCACCACCTCAAAGCTGGCAATTCGCCGTACCGGATGGCCAGGTAAAGGCCGACAAGCTGTCAGCGTTGCCTCCAGCGCCCGGCGGTGATCAGCATTCAGATCGGCGGCAGAATGGGTCAGTACCGTATCCGGTGCATAAGCAGCAATATGAGGTTCAATTGCCTGCACAATATCCAGCAAAGGAACCTGATCAAGCCGGTTATCGGGAAAGTTCAGCGTTGCCAGAATCTGATGACCCAGTACAGCAGCGGCCGCCTCTGCACCACAGGTCCGCTGGCCGATGCGCTCTTCGCCACCGGCACGCGATGTCTCACCATCAGCCAGAAATAAACAGGCAACGTCTTTACCTTCTCTGACCCAGCGATGGATTATTCCTCCGGCACCCAGCACTTCATCATCGGCATGGGCGGCGATAATCAGTATCCGTTTCATTCCAGTCATTCCAGAAGCTCCCAGCTCATAGCCGTACCACGCGCAATATCCGCGCGGGCTTTTTTACCGATCATATCAGGTAAATGTTTCGGCTTAAGGCCAAAACCCGGACGAATGACGCGCACATTATCCGCGCTTATATGCTCGCCGGCTTTAATATCTTTAACACAATAAACCGAACGTGAATGCTGATTGCCCTGACGGGATGGGGCATCAATAATACGGTCGCTGCCCAGCGCCTGAAATAATGCCCGCGCCTGCACTGCCATCGATTTAAATTCCTCTGGCTCAAGAGAAAACTCCGCATCCGGGCCGCCATCGCTGCGCTGCAGGGTAAAGTGCTTTTCAATGACTCTCGCCCCTAAAGCAACAGCACCGAGTACCGCAGTATTACCCAGACTGTGATCAGATAAACCGGTAATAACCGGTAAAGTGGCCAGGCGCTTAAGAACATTCAGATTCATATCCGCTTCGCTGGCCGGGTAACTGCTGATGCAGTGCAGAAATACCAGATCCTGCGCCCCGGCCTGCCTGAGCCAAAGCAGCGTTTCCTGAATTTCATTCCAATTGCTGACCCCGGACGATACCAGCACCGGTTTTCCGGTTCTGGCGACATACCCAAGCAGCTCAGGGTCCTGCGCTTCAAATGAGGCAATTTTATAAGCTGGGCAGTTAACCTCTTCCAGAATCCGCACGGCTTCTTTATCAAAAGGTGAACTGAACAGGGTTACGCCCTGCTGGCGGGCGTAACGGAATAACTCCTGCGTCCAGGATTTTGGCGCAGCAATATTTTTATAAAGCTGATAATAACTCTGCCCGGCCCAAAGCGGATCTTTAATAATAAAATCATCCAGATCACACTCGATGGTCAGGCTGTCGGCATCATAGGTCTGAATTTTTATCGCATCGGCACCGGCATTCATCGCCGCGTCAATGATGGCTTTGGCACGATCCATATCCTGCATATGATTATTGGACATTTCCGCAATGATATAGGGCGGATGATCGGCACCGATGATCTGATTATTAATGTTCATAGGAATACTCAAAGCGGTAATAGTCGATGCCCGCATTACGGGCAAAACCACCGTCTGTTGCCGGAGAATCTCCGACGTACAGCGGATGGCTGAACTGGTAATCCGCAAGCAGCCTGTCCCAGGCCCAGCGGGAAGGCTTCAGTTGCTCCGGACTGTGTTTATCACAATAAACAACTTTGCTGGCCAGAGAGTCCAGACCAAGACACTTCACTTTATGCTGCTGTAGTGCCGTGTGTCCGTTGGTTACGATAAACAAAGGCCGCCCCTGTAAGTTAGCCCTGATCTGTGCAATCAGGTTATGTTTGCTGACGAAGGCTGGTCGTTCATCACGGTAAAACTCAATCGCCCGGCTGACAATATCCGGACTGAGATTAAAACCGGCGAAAACGTCATCAAAAAGATGCGGATAGGTTGGTCCTAATCGCAATTTCTCGGCGGACATTTTTCTGGCCAGTCCGGAAACCGCCTCTCCCTGCTGCCCGAGCCAGTGCTCCAGCGCAGTAAAGATGCAATGGTCGTACTCCGCCTGCGCGTACAGGGTATTATCAAGATCAAACAACCATTCCTGATAAGGCTCCAAATGGATAAATAACTGCCTGATATTATCGGCAAGATCAGTAGACATACTCACTCCAATAACGGCAGAAGGTTTTTTCGGAGAGAGTAAATGCCGGTGGTTGTTCATCATTCAGCCAGAGACGGATAGCGGCATCTGCCAAATCAGCGCCTGCCAGTATGGTAAACATCAGACTTCCGGATAAGCGCGGATTAATTTCGATCAGCTTAGGTCCTGCATCTGTCAGCATAATCTGAATATTCACCAGCCCACGGAAATTCAGTTTCTTACTGACATCGGTCACTAATTCAAGTACCTGTGGATTCTGATCAATGCGGCCAATGGTCGATACACCGGCTGCCAGAAGACGCTGACGGGCAACCGCAGACAACAGTGCCGAGTCCTTGCCGAACAGACAATCAACGGTGTACTCAACGCCTTTAAGCTGCTGCTGCAGAATACCCTGCTCTTTTGCAGAAAGAAGTGCAAAAACAGCCTCATCATCAACCAGCATCACACCTTTTCCGCCACGACCGTTACGTGGCTTATATATCGCCGGAACATCAATGGCCCGCGGAGCAATGGCTAAATCATTATTCTCACAGAAAGTCTGAAAATTCAGTTTATCCAGACAAATGTTCATGCTCTGATCGGCAGACAGCATTATTTTGCTCTTCTGAATCCGTCCGGCGCCGGCATTGACAATCGCCAGCA
This sequence comes from Thalassolituus sp. UBA2009, assembly GCF_002335285.1. Taxonomy (NCBI): domain Bacteria; kingdom Pseudomonadati; phylum Pseudomonadota; class Gammaproteobacteria; order Oceanospirillales; family Oceanospirillaceae; genus Thalassolituus; species Thalassolituus sp. UBA2009. The sequence continues at coordinate 86,082 of NZ_DDCJ01000143.1, read as the reverse complement.
GCTCTTCATCGATAAAGGGCAGGAAAAGATCACAGCGATCAAGCTGCTTTGCCAGAAACGGTAAATAGCCACAGTCTGTCGCCATGGGCGAAAGTAAAAAATCATCGCACATAGCCGCCCCTAAAGGCGCAGCATATTCATTGGCATCCATTCCAATAATGTAATAACCCTTTGAGCGCAGATGCTGCACCAGCGAGGCGGCGGCAGGTGAAGCGGCGGCACTGATCAGAATACGGGGTTTATTACGGATGTCTGACATACATTTCATTTCCTGATGGCCGGAATCCGGCACGGCGAAAACTGCGGCGCGATGCATAATTGCCATTTTTTATAGCCGCATATAAACGGCGTTCTGAATGCACAGAGGCACAAAGATTCAGGGCGATTGCTGCCAGACCAAGTCCCTGAAACCTGCGCGTTACAAGTACCGATATTTCAGCATCCCGGCGATTATGAATATCCAGACGGATATAACCCGCCGCCATTCCGCACAGCATGATTTTATAAAGAATAACGGCGCGGCTGCGTAAAACCTTGAGATACCATGAGCGGTGATCAGACCAGACCGGAACCTGTGGATTACGGAAAAAGCGTCTGGCACCGGGCTCTTTCTGCCACTGATAAAAAAGCGTGCAGTCCTGTGGTTGTGCTGCTGTTAATTGCAAATCCTGGCGGCTTTTACGCAACATTTCCCGCACAATGCGCTCTGGCCCAAAGCCATCAAATAATGCAGCAGCACACTGACTCATATGCTGTAACTGCTGCGGATTTTTCAGAACGTCAGCCAGTGCAGAAAGGTCAAGCTTTGTTGAACAGGTAAAATCACCGATGTTGACAGCCATTCCCGCACTGACCGCAGCCTGTGCCGTCGCCTTCTGATTATCTGCGATGACAACCAGCGCTGTTGGTAAACCACGGCTTGCTCTCTCCCAGGTTGAACTGCCACCGGCACCAATCGCCAGATTCACGCTGTCATAGAGCGAACACATATCCTGACAATAGGATTGCAATTGCACTGTGAAGGGGTAATACCCTGTGGTTATTTTTTCTGCGATCTGCGTATAGGAAACCGAGCGCTGATTGACCAGAACAACCAGCTGCAGATTCAGGCGTTGCGCCAGAGGCATCAATTGCTCAACGATATCGGCGCTGTAACCCGGTAAATCGGCACCGCCAAGGTTAATCAGGACTTTCAGCTGATTATTCTCTGAATAAATACGGTTTACTTTTTTGCGCATAAATTCCGGGCGCAGCAAAGAGAAACAGGCTCCGGTTAAGATCCGGCAAGTGCTGTCAGTCCAGGCTGAATAAGCCTCTGCATCGGCAGCCAGATTCTGATCCAGTAACAGATCACTCTGGTGCTGCCGGTGCGGCCAGTCATCCAGAGCCAGCAAACGACAACCAGTGCTTTTAAGCGCAGACTGCCACTCGGTATTCAGTTCATAATGATCAACAATAACCCAATGGGGTTGCCATAATCCTGCGAACTGCAGTGTAAGCTTTGCATCTTCCGCAATGGCTTCAGCAGAAGAAAGTTCAGAACACGGAATCAGATTAACCGGGAAGCCATAGCGGCTGATTAACGCCTGAGCATGCCCCGGTAGTTCGCGGCAGATAAAATGGCATTCAGCTCCGGCTTTGGCTAAAGCACCGGCCAGAGTCAGACAGCGCATGATGTGCCCATGGCCTATGGCCTCAGAAGCATCGGCCCTGATTAATACTCTCATACGGCTCGTAACAGGCGTACTCATCAGCGTATTCAACCCTGCGTTCCGGAAAAAGCCTGCATTTCCTGCATGGCACGGAACAGGTACTCCGCTCTCTGCCAGTCTTCCTCCGTATCAATGTCCTGTACCCGGTAGCGGGGAATAACCAGTGGCACAGAATCTGTGGAAAAGATCATTTTTTCCTGCAGCCAGGCTTCTGCGTTTCCCCAGTAAAACTGAGCGGCATCATGATATGCCTCTTCAAGTTCCTGCGAGCGCTTAACAAACAACTCCGGGTTAAACATCTCACCCCGCCCGGAGGGCAGAATTCGGAGAGCACGCTGTACCGGAGAGGGAAAACTGGCAACAGGAAACACATAGCTGACGCTGCTGTCGCGTAAAATAGTCTCCGCCTGCTGAATGTCTGTGGCAGAAATAAAAGGCGCGGTAGCATAAATACAGCAAACCTGTTCCGGCTCTTCACCCTGTTGCTTAAGCCAGTTAATAGCATGAGCGACTACCGGAATGGTCGCCGCCTGATCCGTTGCGAGCTCCACCGGGCGGGTAAAAGGCACTTCGGCGCCAAGAGCCCTGGCTACAGCTGCGATTTCTGCATCATCGGTCGACACAATAATACGATCAAAGCAGCCACTGGCACGCGCCGCCTCAACAGACCAGGCCATTACCGGTTTTCCGAAAAATGGCCGGATATTTTTTTTAGCAATCCGCTTGCTGCCACCACGGGCAGGAATTACAGCGACTTTCATAGCAATGCATCCGTAACGGCCTGAACAACGGAATTCTGTTGTTCTTCGGTCAGTGTATGATACATAGGCAGGCTGATTGCCTCCTGATAATAGCGCTCCGCCAGAGGAAAATCTCCGTTGCAAAATCCCATGGCCTGATAAAACGGCTGCAAATGCACCGGTATATAGTGCAGGTTCACTCCTATACCCTGCTCGCGCAATGCTTCAAATATCTGTCGATGAGTCTTGTTGATATTTTCCAACTGCAATCGAATAACGTACAGGTGCAGCCCGGAATAGCCGTCGGGGTTTTGCCAGGGCGTTGTTAGCGGCAGGTCAGCCAATAATTCGTTGTAACGATTTGCCAGTTCGTGCCGGCGCGCAACGAACTGGTCCAGCCGCTGCATCTGGCTGACTCCCAAAGCAGCCTGCAACTCAGTCATGCGATAGTTAAAACCGAGTGCTATCTGCTGATAATACCAGGGGCCATCCGGCTCTCTGGTCATTTGCGCCGGATCACGGGTAATACCGTGACTGCGCAGCAACATTAATTTTTCTGCCAGTACTGATGAATTGGTCAGCGCCGCACCGCCTTCTGCGGTTGTAATGATTTTTACCGGATGGAAACTGAAAACCGTAATATCACTGTGACGGCCACTGCCGATTGGCTGATTCTGGTATTGCCCACCAATTGCATGGGAAGCATCTTCAATCACCCGGAAGCCATAACGTTCGGCCAGCCGGCTTATTGCAGCCATATCACAGGGTTGACCACAGAGGTGAACAGCCACCACTGCTTTGGGCAGCATGCCCTTTTGCTCTGCCTGAATCAGTTTCTGTTCAAGCGCAAGCGGACACAGGTTGTATGTTTTTTCATCGATATCGACAAAATCAACCTGAGCGCCGCAGTATAAAGCACAGTTGGCCGAAGCAACGAAGGTAACCGGCGATGTCCAGACATAATCCCCTGGGCCAACATCCAGTGCCAGACAAGCAAGATGCAACGCCGAAGTCGCACTGTTAACCGCCACTGCATAAGCAGCACCGGTATAATCAGTTAATGCTTTTTCAAACAGAGGCACCTGAGGCCCCTGGGTCAGAAAATCTGATTGTAAAACATCAACAACAGCATCTATGTCCTGCTGGTTAATATCCTGACGACCATATGGAATCATTATCAAAGGTTTCCGATTTTATCCCGGTGTTTATCAATCCAGTCAGAGAGTTCCTCATCCGTCATCCATTCCTGATTATTATCGCTGGCATAGACAAAACCTTCAGGAACTTTAACGCCATTTTTAATCCGGCTTGGGCAGTGATCCCAGTCGTTGATTGCCGGTAAAATTTTAAAGTGCTCATCATACTCATAGGTATGGTAAGAATCTTCAACACCAATCATCTGCTCATGCAGTTTCTCACCCGGACGAATGCCAACGAACTCAATATCGGCTTCCGGTGCTACTACTCTGGCAATATCAGTGACTTTCATTGACGGAATTTTTTTAACGTAAATTTCACCACCAATCATGTCTTCAAAGGCATGCCATACCAGCTTTACCGCTTCATCCAGAGAAATCATAAAACGTGTCATGCGTTCGTCGGTAACCGGCAGCGTTCCCTTATCACGTATAGACATAAAGAATGGAATCACTGAGCCACGTGACCCCATTACGTTGCCATACCGGACCACGGAAAACCGCGTGCCATGCTCACCAGAGTAGGAATTGGATGCGACAAACAATTTATCAGATGCCAGTTTGGTCGCACCGTATAAATTAATCGGAGAACTGGCTTTATCAGTCGACAGAGCAACACAGCCTTTAATATCATGATCGATACAGGCATCAATGACATTCATTGCGCCATTAATATTGGTCTTGATGCATTCAAAGGGGTTGTATTCAGCGGTTGGTACAATTTTCGTCGCAGCGGCATGAATCACATAATCAACACCATCCAGCGCCCGGTATAACCGGTCTTTATCCCGCACGTCACCGATAAAAAACCGTACCCGCTTGTCACCGGCAAACATCTTTGCCATTTCCCATTGTTTCATTTCATCACGGGAAAAGATGATGATCTTTTTCGGGTTATATTTTTCCAGAGTCATCGGCACAAAAGCATGGCCAAACGACCCCGTTCCTCCGGTGACAAGCAATACCTTGTTATCAAACATTATGACTCTCCTGGAACGCCATAGCGGAACCGGTGACTATAAGTACCAAGCTACTACAGCTGATTGAACAATGACAACCTTGAGATGGTGGTATAGCTTTGCTGCGCCGCTTCCAGCAGAAAGCTCTGCAGTGACAGGCGGCTTACCGCCTCAGCAAAATCAACATCCGACAGTTTTGACAGTACTTCTTTGTTAACCAGACCAACATCCGCCGACAGGTTGCGGGTGTTATCCACAACATTCAGCCGGGCGCCGACCTGACTGCGGATTTCTGACACCGATGACTGGGCAAATGCCAGGTTGGTCAGTGTATCTTCAATCAGAATATCCAGTGTTTCCGAATCCACCACATTATCTTCCAGCGTATTCAGACCAGCGGTCAGACGGAAGATAGTGTCAGTGATACTCTGTTTGGGCGTCGAATTAGCCAGCACTTCATCACCCGGTTCCGGGTCACCATTCAGGGTAATGGTGAGACCGGCAACCACCACATCGGTACCCGGGCTGTATGCCTGATTACTCATACCTTCGACAACCCGGTTATCAGAAGCGCGGCGCACGGTGTAATTGGGACCCGCTGGTGTAATAGCAGACTCCGGATTAAAAGTGATGATCAGGTCATCAGGATAAAACTCTGCATATTTTTCTTCATCAATCACAAATCCGGGACTGATACGCATGGTGCCCTTGTTGAGCGGATTCAGCTCAGCAGTAAAGGTATTTTTAGCCGCTTCCACATCGACAAAAAGACTTTTACCGTTATCCCCGGTTGCAACATTGGTAGAAGCGCCAATGGTCAGAAAGCGTTGTCCTTCATCACCTTTGTAGTCATAGCGTCCACTGTCGTTTTTAACAAAAGGCGCATTGCCGCCTTTAAAACCAGCAAACACATATTCACCATTGGCATCACGGGTATTGAATAAATCGACCAGGCCTTCCTGAATCTGATAAACCTCAGCGGCAATCGCCTGACGGTCCGTCAGGGTCAGAGAGCCGCCACCGGCTTTAACCGTGAGTTCTTTCAGGCGGGTCAGGTTATCAGTAATAGACCCAAGGGTTGCATCTTCCAGTTTCAGGCGGTTATCGGCCGCTGTCATGTTGCGGTCATACTGATCCCGCAATGCCTGGTCCTGCTGCAGTTGAAGAATTTTTGTAGCAGCAATAGGGTCGTCGGCCGGTGTCAGTACGCGCCGGCCACTGGAAACCTGCTGCTGGGTTTTATTAACCGAAGACTGGTTATCCAGAATGCCATTAAGACCGGTATTAAAACTCTGCAATGTTGCTATACGCATCAGTAATCTCCTGCCAAAGCCTTAACGGAAGGTCGAAATCAAGGTATCAAAAATACTGCGCGCAACCTGAATTACCTGAGCACTGGCGTTATAGGCCAGTTCATATTTAATCAAGGCTGCCGCTTCTTCATCGAGGTTAACGCCAGACAGGCTGGTTACTGCACCCTCAGAGTTCCGTAACAATACCTCGCTGGAATCACGGTTAATCTGAGCGCGACTGGTTACAGAGCCAATTTCTTCAACCAACCGGGAGTAGGATTCCGAATAACTGGTATTTCCGGCCACCGTGTCTTCATTCTGCAGCGCTGCCAGAGCCACACCATTACGGCTGTCTGAAGTACCATCGGTATTAAATCCAACGGTGAATTCGTCACCTCTTTGTGCCAGACCACTGATTTCAACATCAAAACCAAAGTGCACTGGTTCGCCCACCGGATTCTCGGCGAACAAATTATTACCCGGCGGTTCGATATCCAGACTGTAACCGGGATCGGCAATCACTTTGATCTGTCCGCCCATGGATATTTTGGATGAGCCATGCACACCGGTGGCATTCATCGGCAGACGCGGTTGAAAACTGATGGTGCCACGCTCATCAATATCCACATCCAGATTGCCAGAAAAAGTAAAACCAGAATTTTCCAGCTGGGTACGGATAGCATCGACAACCTCAGCTCCCGTTGCATAGGTATCATTCAGCTCGATATTAAAGGTGCCCTGTCCCGGTACATCAAATTCGTAGGTGTAAGGACCACCCTCACTGAAGTCATAGCCATCGTACTCAGTCAGTGGCGTAAATGGCGCTTCGCCGGTTTCACGCAGAATAATGTCCTGACCATTACTGACGTTGAATCCGTCGCCATTGTCACCGGATATCTCCAGATTAATATCGTCACCATTCAGTGCGGTGATCACGACTCTGCTGCCATCACTGCGCGCAACGATCCCCAAATCCTGCAGATCACGATTGCTGTTAATGCGATCGGCAATAAAATCCGGCGTTACCGGGTCGGGTACTTCTTCCGGGTAATTGGCATCGTATTTCGTCTGATTCGGGCCAAGGGTATCGGTCAGAACAATTCCGTTCAGGCTGAACGTCATAGGCTGAAAAGGATTCGCATCGCTGCTGAAATCACTCAGCTCAACCGTTGTCCGTGCCAGGGCTTCAATACCCTCACGCTTGCTCAATTGCTCTGCAATTTCTTTTGCCGAGGCATTTGCCTTGGTAATTAATGTCGGCTGTGTCGTCACCTTGCCACTGACCGGGTCGGTATGGCTGATGACAATGCGTTCCGGGAAAAAGCCATTCTTCGGTGTCACATTAGTGGCCGGTGGTGGCGCCTGATAGGTTGTATTAACCGGCAGATAACCACCAAAGCTGGTAAAGGCTGTTTTGCCTTCATCAGCTGGCAGAATCGAATTACTGATACCCGGCACGTAAGTCTGATTCATCAGCGGCGGAAACAGCGGAATAGGCTTCCCCGGATCGGTGTTATCCAGCACATCGTAAGTGGTTGGCGAAGTGAAGCGGATCAACAGCGGTGGTGTCAGTTCACCTTCACGGGAAAAATAAGGCGTATTAATGTCATAAACACCACCCTGAGATATCGCTGCATTTCCCTGATTACCAATAGCGGAATCGGTCACAATCGGAGAAGCAACGGCAACCTGCTCAGGACGGGTGATATTAACCTGAACCTTAGTCGACTCATTACGCGTCGGCATGATGCGGAAGTCATCGCCCGCCTGAAAACTACCGGCTTCAAAGCGGATTTCAAATCCATCGACCTCTACGGAATCCGGAAAACTGCCGGTCAATGCTCCGCTGCTGACGATTTTATCGTCATCCAGGCGTTTAATGCGGTAGGTGTAATCATCCGGACCGGGAAATTCCACCTGATACTCACTGGTGGTTAATGCTCCGGCATCTTTAATATGAACACTCAACAAGCGGTCATTCGGGCGGGCATTCTGACTATCACCAAGAACACGTGTGTAGGTTTTTTCCGGTGCGTTAATATCGGTAAAAAAGTTCTCGCCCATTTTACCGTCGTAATCGATGCCCAGCTTGTGTTGTTCGTTAAAGGTCTGATTTATGACCAGCGCCAGACGTCCCAACCCACTGAGTACCGGATCCAGAACTTCATTACGGAACTCCAGTGTTCCCCCCAGCTGACCACCAACAATTTCGTCGGTGACATTCTGAATCACATCGCCTTTACGGAAGTACAGATCGGAGCGGGATGGATCAGAGCCACCGGCATCGGCAAATACTTCGTTGTAGTCATTACCAATAACCAATGCCTGGCCATTGCCGATAAAAACGTTCCAGACCGAATCGTCTTGTTCTACAACATTTACTTTTACCAGCTCGGAAAGGTCTTTAACTAATTTATCACGGGCATCCAGTAAATCGCTGGGTTCGATACCATTGGCCGATGCGGTGGCAAACTGAATCTGCTCATTCAGCTCAGCAATGCCTTCTGCAATGGTGGTAATCTGCCCGGCCATGACATCCATCTGGCCATTAATAATATCGTTCTGTGCATACAGGCGGTCACTGATCGAGGTAAAACGATCAACCAGACCATTACTCTCTGAAATTAATACTGCCCGTGCCGGCAATGAAGCCGGATCATCCACCACAGCCTGCAGGGATGAAAACATACGCTCCAGACCCGGCTGCACACCAGTGCCGGAATCGGCCAGTAAACTGTCAATCTGTTCTGCGTTTAAAGCCAGCGTATCGAAGCCATTAAAGGTTGAGGTATCACGCCAGAGTTGCTCAGTCAGAAACTGATCATAAACACGATTAACGGTATCGACATTAACGCCTGAACCTACCCAGACACCGCCTTTATTCTGCGGACTGACTGCACTCTGGCCAATCACCTGACGGCTGTAACCCTCTGTGCCGGCATTGGTAATATTGTGGCCGGTAATGGTTAATGCCGTCTGGCTTGCGCGCAGGCCGGAAATACCAATTTCAAGAATACTAGCCATCGTTGCGATCTCCGGTCAGCGGCGCTGACGAACGCAGTTGCTCCAGTGCAGAATTCAGGGTTGTACTTTGTGAAATACGCTGAATTTTTGCTCCATATTGTGGATCGGTGGCATAGCCGGCCTGCTGCAGGGCATAACCGTAATGTCCGGCGCCCAGATTCTGACCAATGGCCTGCTGATAACGCTCGGCTCCCTGCAGGAAGTCGGCATAGTCGCGCACACCTTCTTCCATCGACGAGTAAGAGCGGAACGGCGCCCGTTCTTTTACGGCCAGACCGTCGCGGTATTCGTGGGTAACCACGTCGACCCGCTCACCCTGCCAGCGGCTGTCGGCTTTAATGCCAAAAAAATTAAAACTGTTGCGACCCTGATCATCGCTGATCATATATTTTCCCCAGCCCGTTTCGAGCGCAGCCTGGGCAACGATGGCTTTCGGTTCGACCCCTAACTCAGCGCCGACTTTTTCTGCCAGCGGATAAAGAGCGGCAACGAACTCTGCCGGAGTGGCAAACTGTTGCCCTTTATTACCGCTGCCGCTGGCTGCTACAAGCGGTGTTGTATCCGCAGCAACAGAATGTTCACTGGCTGTGACCGCTGCCTGAGGCCGAGGACGAAGCTGATGCAGTTCAGCATCAACGGCATCCATCGTCGCATTGAGGGCAGTAACATGAGAGGGAGAAACCATCGGTAGCGGTGAACGTGCGCGACGGTCAAATAACTTGCCCTGATCCAGCTCTTTGGCTTCGTTATTGTTGTCACCGTAGCTGGACATCAGCTGGCGATAGATAACCTGAGAAAGCCCCATGCCCTGCTGGCCGGAGAGCGACAGCGCCATCTGATCGTCATACATTTTGCGGTAGAAATCGGTTTCCGGAGAATTGAACATCGAGTCTTCTTCGAACACCTTGTTGGCGTCACGCATGGACGACATCATCATGTTCAGAAACATCGATTCAAACTGCTTGGCAACTTCCATCAGCGCGGCGTTTTTATCGTCTTTTCCCAACGAACGAATACCCTGCAGGGCATTCAGGTCGGTATAAATCTGGGCGCTCTGTGGTTGAGTCTGGATCATAACAATCTCCTTTGTTAGGGAAACTGCAAGATGTTTGCCAATTGACTGATTAAGCGAGTGTAAAGAGAGAAGAAAAAATCCGGACAAAAGCCCGGATTTTGAGTTTGAATAACATCAGCATCTGAGCCATTTCTGCCAGTAAAGTCTGATGAGCTGAACAGGCATTGCCTCAGTGTGACAATTGTTCGTATTCAGAAGGTTTTTTCTTTTTCTCGTTCCCAGGCTCTGCGTGGGAATGCAACGGTGTCAGCAAAGACTACCACGCAGAGCGTGGGAGCCAGATGTACGCTTTCAATGCGGCAACTGTTCGTATTGGGAAAGCTTTTTCTTGCCGCTCTGACGGCTGGCAATGCTTTTCTGCTCCTGCTGCAGATCGGCCAGCAACTGCTGCTCTTCCTGCAGCAAACCTTCCAGAAACTCCTGCTGCTCATTGGTCATATCAATCAGCTCACTGATCTGGGCAAACCACTGCTGCAGTAATTCGTTGCGCCGCTGAATCCGTTCATCGACACCCTCACGAACCCCCTGACGAATCAGCGAGCGGAGTTCCAGGGACAGGTTTTTTACCTGCTCAAACAATTCAGCACTCATATTCGTGTTCTCTTTATGTTTATTCGTATCAGATAACAATCAATTCAGCCTTTAACGCACCGGCCTGCTTCATTGCTTCAAGAATAGCCATTAAATCACCGGGCGCAGCCCCTACTTCGTTAACGGCTTTAACAATACTGTCGAGGGATACACCAGGACCAAATTTAAACATACGGTTATCGCCACCGTTATCGATATTAATATTGGTCTGCGGTACGACGACGGTTTCGCCATCGGCAAGGGCATTGGGCTGGGAAACCTGAAAATCTTCGGTAATGGTTACGACCAGGCTGCCGTGGGTAACCGCCACCGGCTCAATCATTACATTCTGCCCGATCACAATAGTACCGGTGCGGGAGTTGATAATAACTTTGGCCCGTTCTTTTCCGGTTTCAATTTCCAGATTTTCAATAATGGATAAATAACTGACGCGCTGACTGGTATCACGCGGTGCACTGACGCGGATCGACGTTGCGTCCAGCGCTTCAGCGGTTCCCGGTCCGAGTAAGGTATTGATGCGCTCAACCATCGCACGGGCCGTGGTAAAGTCCGGCTGGTCGAGGTTAAAAATCAGGCTGTCACCACGGGAAAAATTGCTGGGCACGGTTTGCTCCACAGAAGCACCGTTAGGAATACGGCCGACACTGGGTACATTCACGGTAATTTTTGAACCATCATTACCTTCAGCGCCAAAACCACCAACCACCAGATTACCCTGGGCAACCGCGTAAATATTTCCGTCGGCACCTTTGAGCGGAGTAAACATCAATGCGCCACCACGCAGGCTTTTGGCATTACCTAATGAGGCAACGGTGACATCCACCCGTTGTCCGGGCTTGGCAAAGGCCGGTAATTCTGCAGTAACCGATACCGCCGCCACATTTTTTAATTTCGGATCGACACCGGCCGGCAGGGTAATGCCGAATTCGGCCATCATGTTGCGGAAGGTCTGAGTGGTGAACGGTGCTTTATCACCGGTACCATCCAGCCCCACCACCAGACCATACCCCACCAGCTGGTTGGTACGCACACCGGAAATACTGGTGATGTCTTTAATCCGTTCAGCCTGTACGGCCGGTGCCAGAAAAACTGACACCACAAACAGACAACTCAGAAAACGTAACATGGTTTTTCTCCTCGGCCGGCTTACAGTGGCCACCAGGGCGAATTAAGAATACGGTCAAACCAACCCTGCTTGGTGGCATTATTCAGATTACCGCGACCACCAAAGGAAATACGGGCATCGGCCACTTTACTTGATGAAACGGTATTGTCCGGCGTTATATCCTGCGGGCGGATCAGACCACTGATGCGGATATATTCTTCCCCTTCACTCAGGGTCAGCCATTTTTCACCGCGGATACGTAAAATACCGTTAGGCATAATTTCCGCGACCGATACCGATATCTGGCCACTCAGACTGTTAGAGCGATCAGCTTCACCCTTGCCGTTAAATTTACGGTCAGCCGAGGTATCGGAATCCAGACCCAGATTTTTCCAGCCTGGCACCGTACCCATCACACTGTTAGGTACAATGCTGTTGCTGGAGGTTTTATCCGACTTGGTTTGCGCCGATTTTGATGACTGATACTGCTCATCAAAAATCACCGTAATAATATCGCCGACACGACGTGCCTGCTGATCGGTGTACAAACCAAAACTGTAGCGCGCCTGAAATAAAGAACCATTGGCCATTGGTGGTGGCTGCAGGCTTTCGGCGGATACCGGCGCGTAATCCGGATCATCCGGATAAACCTCAGGCTCCAAAGGCACTGAAGTACAGGCCTGCAATGTTATAAGCATCAGCGCGGCCAGAGATAAACGGGATGAAAACAGCGTATTCATAACAACCTCCTTACACGTTCTGCGTCAGGAACTGCAGCATCTGATCGGCGGCGGATACAACCTTCGAATTCATTTCGTAGGAACGTTGCACGGTAATCATTTTTACCAGCTCTTCCACCACTTCGACGTTAGAGTTTTCCAGTGCTCCCTGCTCCACCGTACCAAAGCCTTCTTCATTCGGTACGCCTACCTGCGGCGCACCACTGGCGGCGGTTTCATAGAACACGTTACCACCCACTGCCTGCAGACCGGCCGGATTAATAAAGTCGACGGTTTCAATCTGGCCCAGCTCCTGCGGCGTCGGATCACCAAACAGGGTGGCCTGCACAATCCCGTCTTTACTGACGGTGAGCTTATTGGTCTGCTCAGGAATGGTTATCTGCGGCTCCAGCGGATAGCCGTTCACGTTCACCACCACCCCTTCATTATTGATATGAAAGGTACCGTCACGGGTATAACCGATGGTGCCGTCCGGCATCGCGATCTGGAAAAAACCACGGCCGTTAATGGCCATATCCAGTGGCTGATCGGTCAGCTGCAGGGAACCTGTGGTGAAAATCTTTTGCGTACCCGCAGTACGTACACCAGTACCCAGCTGCAGACCCGACGGCAAACGGCTGTCAGCCGAGGAGTTGGCACCGGGCTGGCGCTGGATCTGATACAGCAGGTCTTCGAATACCGCGCGGTCTTTTTTAAAGCCGGTGGTGGATACGTTGGCCAGGTTGTTAGAAACCGTGGTTAACGCCAGATCCTGTGCTTCCAGTCCGGTTTTACTTACCCAAAGTGCATTTAACATAGGTCAGCTCCTGTTACTGGTTGGCCAGAATTTGTGTGGTTGCGGCGGTATTTTCATCCACCCGTTTCATCAGCTTTACCTGCATTTCGTACTGGCGGTTAAGGGCAATCAGACTGGTCAGCTCGCTCACCGCATTGACGTTACTGCCTTCAACAAAACCGTTAACCAGTGTGATATTGGGGTCGGCAACCGCTGGCGGTGTGGCCGGATCACGGAAACGGAACAGGCCGTCTTCGCCTTTTTCCAGCGCCTGCAGATCCGGGCGCACCAGCTTAAGCTGCACCGGTTCGGCGACCGCTGCCGGGTTTTCCCCCAAAGGCTGAATCGTCACGATACCGGCGCGGCTGACTTCAATACTCTGAAACTCTGGCAGCACCACAGGCCCGCCATCGCCAATCAACTGCAGACCACTGCCATTCACCAGACGACCATCGGCATCGACGCTCAGATCGCCGGCACGGGTGTATGCTTCCTGGCCGTCGGGTCCCTGCACCGCAAACCAGCCATCGCCTTCAATGGTCACGTCCATACGGTTGCCGGTTTCCATCAGAGGGCCCTGACGGAAATCACTGGCCGGGCGTTCAGTCATGGCATAAGCACGGGTTGGAAAATGATCGCCAAATACGCCCATCGCCCGGCTCTGGGTGTAATCGGAGCGGAAGCCTGTGGTACTGGCATTGGCCAGGTTGTTGGCGTGTGCGGCCTGCCCCAGCGTATTTTGCTTGGCACCTGACATGGCAATGTATAAAGCGCGGTCCATAGTTCTGCCTCTGTTCTTGCGGGTAAGACGGAAAATCCACCTTACCGAATGAGTTACAGGAAACATTGCAGAGGACGTGCCAAAACCATAAAAGTCATTATTTTCAATAACTTATGATTTTTTGACGGTATCAGACGGGAAAAAGCGCGGAAAAAACGGCAGCCTCTTCCGCCAGAGGGGAAGAGGCTTGCCGCCAGGCAGTCATCAGATATTCAGAATGGTCTGAGTGACCTGATCGGTGGTTTCAATGGTTTTGGCACTGGCCTGGAAGTTACGCTGGGCAATGATCAGCCCAACCAGCTCTTCCGATAAATCCACGTTAGAGTCTTCCAGTGCCGATGAGCGCACCTGACCAAAGGAAGCCGTGCGTGGAGAGCCAACCGTCGGATCACCCGATTCAAAAGACTCGGCCCAGGATGTGTCACCCAGCGGGGTCAGACCTTCCGGGTTGCGGAAGTTGGCCAGAGCCACCTGCCCCAGTGTCTGTGCCTGACCGTTGGTAAAGCGGGCGAAGATAATCCCTTCCTGATCCACTTCCAGTCCGGTCAGACGGCCGGTGGTGTAACCATTCTGGCTCACTTCGTTAACCGCAAAGGCACTGCCGAACTGAGTAGAGCCACTCAGGTCAATCTGGAAGTTGGAGTTGCTTGGCGGATCGGACAGAGGCAGACCACCTTCCAGCACGTTCACCGAACTCAGGGCACCGGTCGGATTACCATCGGCATCCTTAGGGTCCCAGTTGGTGATGTAGATATCACCTGTCGATACCGGATCAAAGCTGCCGTCCTGATTAAAGAACAGTTCAAAACGTGCCGGCGTTGGCTCCAGGTTCTGCGGGAATGGCAGAGTCGGATCAGGATCCCCCACATCGAAGCCATCCACCTGAACATACATTGCCCACAGGTTGGCCTCGTTCGGACGGCTCGGATCAACCGGTTCCTTAACGAAATACTGTGTCATGACATGGGTATTACCCAAACTGTCATAGATATTCATTGAGGTGGCGTGGTTGTAGGTGTCCTGATCTTTCGGATCAAAAGCATTCAGGGTGTAAGGGGTAAACTCATCCGGTGTCAGCGCACCGAAAATACCGGATACCACCGGATCAGGCTGACTCAGGGTGTAGTTCTCGTTCAGGATAAAGGTCACCACACCACCCACTGCCGCAGACAGGTCAGCACTGGTACTGCCGCCCAGTACCACCGGACCGGTGTTATCGGCGCCCTGCACCACCAGCGAATCGGAAGTGACCGGACTGGAAATACTGAGCTTGATATCGCGGCCAATTTCGTTGGTGATGACCAGATCACCGGCAGCGGTAATTTCGGCGTTGAAACCCGGCAATGTCGTGCCGCGGTAGGAGTTAATTTCGTCGGCAATATCTTCCAGCGAGGTAGAGGTTAACACCTGACCATTCAGCGTCAGCTTCATATCATTGCCAGGGCTGTTATAACCCGACAGCGGAATATTCATGGTGGTCAGTGCCGATGCGGTGACCCCTGGCTGCTTGTTGAACAGAGCAACAATGGCATTGGCCTCACTGCGTTCAGGAATAACGATTTCAGTTTCTTCACCGTCCGGATCAGTCAGTACGACCGTCTGGCGCGGATATTCATTATTCACACCCTCAATACCGGTAGTCAGCAGCGTACCGTCAGACGGGTTAGCCTGCAGCAGACCATAGAGATCGGCAGCGGTAATATCCGGGCCTGAGGCACTGATATTACTGATCGAAATAATCGACGCTTCACCGGCTTCAGTGGCACGCAATTCCAGCTGATACTGTGGTGGCACCACATTCGGTTCAATTTCGACCGCAGCCGCCTGCACACCGATGTAACCATCGGCATCCTGACTGTTCAGCTGGCGGTTAATACTGGCCGCCAGTTGCTGCACCGAACGATATTCTTCATCCAGCGTAATCAGCACAGAGCCACTGCGGTTTTCGTTATCCGGAGCCGGTACTGTCAGGTTAATACGGAAGCTGTTGGATTTATCCACCTCGTCTTCACCGGTAACCACAAACAGACTGTCAAAGCCCAGTGCTGCAACCGCCTGCGGTTCAGCTACGGTTGGTGTCACCGAGATACCTTCACCGGAGCCCACATTGGTGTTAGTGAACACCAGCTGACCGCCCACCGCATCCACGGTGACCTTACCGGCGATACCCGCGGCACCGATATACACATCAATCTGTTGCTGAATGGCCACTGCCAGATCGTCCAGCGAGGCATAATTCGCCGGCGGAATGGTAATGTTGAACGGACCGCCACCATTACCGGTTGTACTGGTGACTTCCAATTGGAAAACGTTATTGGCCTGAACCGGTTCAACGCCATTGTCGAAGCGGTTACCTGTCAGGAAGCCAATGCTGTCCAGACTCAGACCCACAGAAGACACCGAGTTATTGGCAATCTGCAGATAGTCACCCTGTGTTGCCGGAGCCTGAACCTGAAACTCAATGCGGCCGGCATTATTAACAGCCAGTACTTCTTCGTTACCCGCGCCTGCAGTTGCAGTGATCTGCGTATTAATCTGCGCCACGGCATCAGCAATACTTAAAGTGGCATAACCCGAACCCGGAGCCGCGCCCTGCCAGGCTGCCTGGCTCAGGTTAATCGGATAGGTAGCACCGGTTTCGGTAGCGATGGTAAAGGCCAGAACGTTACCGCTACCGGCACTGATATCCAGCGCGCCATAGAGGTTGCTGGCGGTCAGCTGGGCAAACTGCCCAGGGTCAGAAGCCACGATATTCAACGATGGTGTGGCGGTAGTACGGGTCGTCGTAGATGTGCCGGGAATGCTGCGGAAGTCAGCGGTCAATGCACCGGAACCTACAAAGAGCAGTGAGCCCTGAGTACCTGCGGTCACGGCACCGGCCGCACCAAAGGCCGCCATAGTGGCGGAGTTGGTAAAGGCAAAGCTGGAACCATCCGTTGCGCTGTAGCCAGCACGCTGGAACACCAGATTGCCGGTGCCATCCGTTGTCGCTGTCAGCTGCTGGGAACCCAGCACGGTATCAATCGACTGCTGAATCAGAGTCAGGGCCTCTGCCTGAGTAGAGCCGGCCGGAATCGCCTGCAGCGTTATGGTCTGCACGCCGTTGCCGTCACCCAGGTCAACATCAAAGGTTTCACCACCGGCGGTACCGGCAGTGGCCACGTTGGCGACGGTATTACCACCACCCAGCGCACCATCAAAAGCCACCGCTGCCGGCGTGCCGCCAGTCGTTGGCTGACCGGCAGAATCCAGAATACTGCGGGTCGACTCGGCAATACCGGAATCTGCAGCACCGATTGCCAGACCATTGGATACCAGCTGCAGACCCTGCTCCTGCAATACCTTTTCACTGGCATTCAGGTTCAGAATGGCCGATGCCAGATTGGTCAGTCGCGGTGGCTGATTGGCAACCTGAATACGGATGTCGCCCAGTACACCATTAACCACACCATTCTCATTGGCAGCGTAGCCCTGTAAACGGGAGCCGTTATTGGCCACCACATAGCCATTTTTATCGAGAGAGAAAATCCCGGCACGGGTGTAAGACACGCTGCCGCGATCCTCCAGAACAAAGAAGCCGTTACCGTCAATGGCCATATCCAGCGCACTTTCAGTGCCGCTGATATTACCCTGGCTGAACTGCTGACGGACGTTATCCACCATAACCCCACTGCCGACCGGTTTAACACCGGTACCCAGCAATGTGGTGGTGTACACGTCGGAAAATTCCGCCCGTGATTGCTTAAAGCCGGTGGTACTGGCGTTGGCAATGTTATTACCTGTTACCTCAAGGTCGGTCGAGGCAGCCCGAATACCACTTAAACCAATATTAAAAGCCATAATCTAGTCTCCGTTGCCCGTTCCGAACTACTCATCCAGAATCTGTTTAATCTGATCCAGCGAGGCACTGCGACCGCCCGCCAGATTCAGAGTGACCGTTCCACTGCCGCTCATGGTGACGCTGTCAACCCGTGAGCTCATCTGCATTCCTAACTCTTCTGATTTGCCACCCATAGTGCCGGTGACTTTGAACACGTACTCACCAGCCGGATAAGGCACAGGAATCTTGTTACCTTCGGCATCGAGGACCAGCTCACCGTCTTCGTCTTTGTAATATTCCTGACGGTTAAGCTTATTCACATCGATGTCGATAATTTCGCCATCGACCATCATATTCAGACCGTCCCAGCGCACCGACATCGAGCCGGCGGTACGGTTACCCAGTGGAATCTGTTCCAGCAGAACACCATTTTCGTCTTCGATGCTCAGCTGCAGATTGCTGGCACTTTCCGGCACCTCGGTGTAGCCACTGACCACCCCGCCACTGAGCAGCAGACCGGTTTCATTGCCTTCCACAATGACCGACTGGCCGACAAGGCTGGATGCCTGTAACGCCGAAGCCGAGTTAAAGCGCGACATCATGCTTTCGCTGGTGGTATTGAGTTTGTCGATCCCTTCTACCGTGGAAAACTGTGCCAGCTGTGCCACAAAGGCCTGGTTATCGGTCGGTTCCAGCGGGTTCTGATTGTTCAGCTGAGCAACCATCAGCTCCAGAAACGCATCACGTCCCAGTTCGTTATCTTTTGGCTCCGCACTGTTGCTGGGCTTGCGGTACTGATCCAGCGCAGCAGTGTTATTACCGACTTCATTAATTGCCATAACCTGCTCCTTACTGTCCCAGAGTCAACGTACGTTGCAGCATCTGTTTTGCGGTCTTCAGCACCTCTACATTCATCTGATAGCTGCGCGATGAAGACATCATATCGGTCATTTCTTCAACGATGTTCACGTTCGGGTAGTACACATAACCATCTTCATTTGCCATTGGGTGATCCGGCTGAAAACGCTGCTGCAGCGGCGCATCCTTCTCCACAATTCCCATCACCTGAACACCGGCTCCGGTGCCATCTTCAATGCTTTGAAACTCGTTATTAGCATTCACTTCCATAAAAGTTTTATGCATCACCGCAAACCAGGGCTTACGTGCACGGTAGGTTTCATCGACCGAGCTGGATGCACTTTCTGCGTTGGCGATATTACTGGCGGTCGTGTTAATCCGGATCGACTGAGCATTCATGCCGGAACCGGCGATATCAAATACGTTGGATAACGACATAATTATTCTCCCCGGATCGCGCCTTTCATGCCTTTGAACTTGCCACTGAGAAATTCAAAGCTGGCGTTGTAATTCATGCTGTTACGGCCATACAGCGCCTGCTCCATCTGCGAGTCGACGGTGTTGCCATCAATGGAGGGCTGAATCGGATTGCGGTACAGCAATTCATCATCGCGCTGGCTGTGACCACTGAGATGACCGGAGTGAGTGCGCTCCAGCGCTACGCTGTTACGGGAGTTAATCTCTCCGGCCAGTACAGCCTGAAAATTGATGTCACGTGCTTTAAACCCCGGGGTGTCGGAGTTAGCCAGATTATTCGCCAGAATTTCTGCCCGCGCCGCGCGCAGCTGCAGTGCAGAAGGATGAACGCCGAGAGCGTTGGTGAAATTGATAGAGGCCATAATCTGATTCTCTTACGTGACTATGACTGGAAGATAGCAACCCCTGTGCCAAAAAAAATAATCCTTATTTTTCAATAGGTTGAAAATAAAAAGCCGCCCTTTAAGGCGGCAATGGAGCGGCAATTCAACGGCAACGGCAAACCTTTACCGACCGGCGGCAAACAGGCTATACACCTCCGATCTTCTTCGCCCGGTACACAATCCCCGGATGGCATTGCACCATTTCGAAATAATCGCTCAGGTTATTCATTGCCTCTGAAGCTCCCAGCATCAGGTAACCACCAGGATTCAGGCTGCCATGCATGCGTCTCAGAATGTCGTGCTTCAGATCGGCAGAAAAATAGATCAGTACGTTACGGCAGAAAATAATGTCGAATTTTCCCAGCAAAGAGAAACTCTGCTGCAGATTCTGGGCACGGAAATCCACCCGGCTGCGCACCTGGCTGTTAATACGCCAGCGATCTGAATCCACCTCATCGAAATACACTTTAAGATGCTGATCGTTCATACCACGGCGGATCGCCAATTGTTGATACACCCCCTCTTTAGCTGCAGCCAGAGAACTCGGGGAAATATCCGTTGCGGTAATACGCTCGCCGGTCATCAGCTGACCCGGATTCTTTTTTCTGAACTCTTCAATCTCAATACTGAGAGAATAAGGTTCCTGGCCGGTAGAACAGGCTGCCGACCAGATTTTCAGCGGACGCCGGTGTTGTGCCAGTTCTGGCAACAGCTTCTCACGAAAAATACGGTAAGGGTGTTCGTCACGGAACCACAGGGTTTCGTTGGTGGTCATCGCATCGATAACACTTTCCTGCAGGCTGCGGTTGCGCTCCATAGCAACCAGCAGGTCTGAAATACTGGCAACCGATTCCCGTTCCATCATGCGCCGCAGACGACTGGTAACCAGATATTCTTTGCCTTCGCCCAGCATAATACCGCTGCTTTTTTCCAACATCTGACGGAAGCGGTTATATTCATCCACTGACATGTCTTTGGTCATAATTTCATCCACATAGCCTAACCGGCTGCATTCACTTGTCGTACTACCCGTTCAGCCAGAATGTCCGGATCAAACTTGGCAATAAAATCGTTGGCTCCCACTTTTTCCACCATCGCCTTGTTAAAGACACCACTGAGAGAAGAGTGCAGCACAATGAAGAATCCTGCCATACGGCTGTCACCACGCACACGCGTGGTCAGGGTATAGCCGTCCATCTCCGGCATTTCGATGTCAGAAATCATCATCATGTAATGATCACTGATGTTTTCTCCGGCCTCGGCAATGGCATACAGATGCTCCCAGGCTTCACGCCCGTCATTCAGTGCAACCACTTCTACACCGACATTTTCCAGACAACGGCTTACCTGTTTACGGGCAATTTTAGAGTCATCAACAATCAGCACTTTTTTGGCCTTCGCCTTGGCATGAACATCCTCGCTGACCACCCCTTCACTGATCTGTTCATTAACCGGCGAAACTTCCGCCAGAATTTTTTCCACATCAATGATTTCGACCAACTGCTTATCCACTTCAGTAACCGCCGTCAGATAATGCTCACGACCGGTTCCCTTTGGTGGCGGATGAATATCTCCCCAGTTCATATTGATGATGCGTTCCACACCAGCCACCAGAAAGCCCTGAGTTTTCAGGTTGTATTCGGTAATGATGACGAAAGCATTTTTCAGATCCTGCAACGGCGTATTCCCCGTTGCCATGCTCATATCCATGATCGGAATCGTGCCCGAACGGATATGCGCCACACCACGGACCACCGGGTTACTGCCCGGCAGAATTGTCAGTTTCGGGCATTGCAGCACTTCTTTAACCTTAAAGACGTTGATGCCATAAACCTGCCGTCCATTGACGCGAAACAGCAGCAGCTCAAGCCGGTTTTCACCAACCAGCTGCGTGCGCTGATTCACTGTGTCTAACACACCTGCCATAACAAGCTCCCAAAAAATCGATCCGGCATGACCTTTGCTGTACCTGCTGAACCCACAGATTTAACGCCAGATAAATGACATTCAGTATTACGTGTTTATGAGCATAGTAGAGAACCAGCGCCGTTGTCGGATATTTGCTGCAATTTTCCTTGCTGCAATTCCGCTGCTGTACGCACCGGCGATCCAGGCTTCCGGCTGGCAACAGGATGTTGAACAACGCCTGCTTATTCGCTGGCAGGAAATCAGTGGTCATGAATCTGACAGTGCACTTTCCTTTCCGGGGCTGCCGGCAGACTACCAGCTTCCCGATTGCGAGGGAGGCTTCGATCTGGCTCTGGTCAAACCTCTGCAGGCCGGGCGCAACGGACTTGAACTCAGCTGTAATACGCCCTACTGGAAGCAGCACCTGGCCGTACAACTGCACATTTACAAAGCCGTTGCCGTACTACGGAAACCCGTCAGCGCCGGCCAGCCCCTGACCGCAGATGACATTTCCATGGTTCGCCATGACACCGGAGAACTGACCAAAGGCTATTACCTCCATCCGGAAGATGTTCAGGAGCAGATCAGCCGCCGCAGCCTGCGCGCCGGCACCGTACTCAGTCCGGACATGCTCGATCCTCCCGTCATCATAAACCGTGGCGAGAGGGTCAAAATCCGCGTCAACCGCCCGGGTATCCGCATTGAAATGAACGGTACCGCGCTGGAAAATGGCCGGCAGGACGAACGAATCCGGGTGCGTAATGAGCAGTCACAGAAAATCGTTTATGGCCGGGTGGCCGGACGGGGCTTAGTACAGGTCGAATAAAATTTCAAAAAATTGCTAAAGTTCCAACTATGGCCGCCGATAACACCTATGCAGGAGTGTAAAATGCCTAACTGGCTCGGAGATTTGTCTATGAATATCAATAAGTTAACCGGTGGTGTAGATAACAGTTCACGCACCCGTAACGAACCGGTAAATAAAGACCCGGCACCAACCGCCAAAGCGCAGGAAAGCGCAGTCTTTACCGATCAGGTCAAGCTGAGCGCCAGCAGCAAAAGCATTCAGCAGGTTGAAGCGGAAATCCGTGAAATGCCTGACGTCGATGACGCAACCGTAGAACGCATTCGCGGAGCCATCGAAAAAGGCGAATACAAGATCGACTATGAAAAACTGGCAGGAAAAATGCTTGATTTTGAGGATCGTCTCAACTGAAGCAGTGAACTCCTATGAGCACAGACATCGCGCAATTCGCAGCTTTCCTGCAAACCGAGCTGGAATTAACCACGGGAATCCACGCGATTCTTGAACAGGAACGGGATGCTCTGGCCAACAACGACCTGCAAGGCCTGCAAACACTCCAGCAGGAAAAAACACTCTGCCTCCGCCAGTTACAGGATCACGCCGAACAACGCCTTCTATGGATGAAAGCATCGGGCCTGCCACAATCTGCGCAATGCCTTCAGCATCCGGATATTGCCGCTGCGGCAAACATCCGCCTCCTATGGTCCAACCTTGAAAACCAGTATAAACAGAACCAGAAGCTATCGGTTCAGCTCTCCGATATCGTCCTTCACGCCCGTCATCGCACCCTGCAAAAACTTAAAATCTTGCGTGGTCAGCAGAATGATCCACACTTATATAACGATAAAGGGAAAGCAAGCAGCCTGAAGCAGGGACAAGGGTACATTCAGGTCTGATCATGTCTGGGAACCAAGGGCAATGTCTGAGGAAAAAAATCAAGAATACCTGCTCGATGAACCGGAAGATATTTACGGAGCATTGCGCAAAATCGTCCTGATGGGCACACCGGTTAAAGTACGGATTGACGGCAGCGACGAAGAGTTCACCTCCGCCATTCCACAAACAGACTTTAAAAGCCGCAGCTTTTTCATGGACAAAGTCATTCCGCAACATGGCAATGATCTTATCCGGGCGGGAAAACGCTTTCATATAGAATGCGACAGTCAGGGTGTGCGTATTGAATTCCGCATGACCGGCCGGCTGAAGTACCAGCCCCAGAAAGAACAATACCGTGCGGAGTTTCCTGAACAGGTTCTGTATCTGCAGCGCCGTACTGCCTATCGCGTCGCCGTTCCACCTGCGCACAACATTTTGCTGAAAATTAAAATGAACGATGGTGAAGGCGATTTGCTCGGTCGTCTGCTTGATCTGTCATCAAGCGGCTTCAAAGCTCACTTCAGCGCTAATGTTAAAAAGCGCCTGGAAGAGCAACGTGATTTTCCTATCGCGCGGGTAAGATTTAACAAAGAAAACACCATGGACTGCAGCCTGGAAGCCCGTCATATCATCAATGATGACGAAGGCAATACTATCTGCGGCTTTGCCTTCACCATGATATCGGCCATGGCACAGCGCTACCTCGACCGCCTGATCACCGAATTTCAGTGGGAAGAGCGCCACCATAAAGACCTCGAAGAAGAATCTCTGGGCGACGTTTAACAACAAAGGCTGACAGCACCGCTGTCAGCCGTTAAAATGCCCGCCCTTCTCCCTATAGCTCAACAGGATAGAGCATCCGCCTCCTAAGCGGACGATCGGGGTTCGAGTCCCTGTGGGGAGGCCACCAGGCCTGCGATTTTCAGCACCATAACGGCAAACAATCTGAGAACACCGGCGTCTGCCAAACCTTCTGATTAATAATTAATCAATTTTCTTGCATCCAGCCTCGCGTAAGGATCTCCTTTACTCATAATGAAAGATCCGCTGCTGAAGTTCTTCAGCCTCAGCATCTTGAATAAAGCGCCCATTTATTTTTTACTACTGACAAACTAAAAAGTATGCCCCAGCAGGAGTTCTTGTATGCGCAGTACCGGTTTGGCCGTCTTATCTATGTTTCTGTATTCGGCAACCTCTATGGCAGATTTACCTCACACATTTTCCGCGAATACTCCGGCCAGAGCTTCTGAAGTAAATGAAAACTTCGAATATCTTGCAGGGCAGATTTCTGATCTGAAATCCGGAGACACTAACCAGTCTGGTTTTCAGTGCTCAGATAATGCTATCGATATTCCCTATACTTACTCAAAAAAAACCGCACCGCTCGGAACATCATTCTACCTTGGTGATACCGAATACCGCTTAACCAAATACAAAGTTGTCGATCCTGCAAACGGTGACATTTATCACATCACCTACCCGTTTCAGGTAACAGTGAAAGATGATGGTAGTCGCTATGTTATGTTTTCTCCCGCGACCTTTATTCCCCTTGGGAGCAGCGACTATGTATGCAATAACACCACTCTTTCCGGCTATCCCAGCGCCTACAATAAAAACATTGGCTTCAATGTAATCCGCAGCAAACATTATTCAAACTTCGGTGAAGATAGTCCCTATGAATTCAGAAACCACTATGAAAAGGCAAACGTATCGTTTTCAGCGAATGTGGTTCTCGGAAACCGGATTATGTCGCTTGGTTTTATAAGCAATACGCTAAGACAGGCAAAGAAAGTCGTCAGTATAGGGGATTACGATTTTACTGATGATGACGTCAGCGTTAATTCGGACTTTTCTGAGGAAATTACGGAGCTGAGTAACCTTCTGGATCACATTATCATTGAGAAGGTCAGCCCATGAAACTGGCTTTTATTCTTGTTTTCTTTCTGACCTTAACCGCCTGCGGTGGTGCTGGCGGTTCCGGAGACAGTACACCGGAAGACAATATACCAACGGATACAGACAACGGATCAGATAATTCCTCAGGCGGTGATACCGGCGACGGATCAGATAACTCCTCAGGCGGTGATACCGGCGACGGATCAGATAACTCCTCAGGCGGCGATACCGGTGACGGATCAGACAATTCCTCAGGTGGCGACACCGACCAGACAGCAAGCTGGGATAAAGCCCGCTGGAATCAGTTTAACTGGCAGTAATCCGCAGAACAGCACGGCTTTCTGGCCGTGCCGGTTCTTATACCGGATAAAACGGATATTCCTGTTTAAACAGCTCCAGCGAGAATTGCTCCCTGATCTGTTCAGAAAACTCCGCACGCCGTAAGCGGCGTGCGTCCACGCCCTGATATTGCAGCACAGACAAACACTCAAGGCATACGCCTTCGGTCTTTTTAGCCGATAGCGCTCCGGTGCCAATCTGTAAACGATCCTGATGATGGCGCAACGCCTGCACTTTCTGACAATAGGCAAGATGATAATCCTGCTCATAAAAAAGCCAGACGCGGGTGTTTTTAAAGGCCAGGGTTTTATCTTTTAGGATACGTAATGCCTGCCCTTCGGCAGTCAGCATGCCGTTATCGAGAGCTTCACGCTCGGCATAGGTCAGCTGACGGGCGGGATCGAATAATTCAAAGTTGCCCAAGGCATCGGTTCCCATGCGTTCACGCAGACGGTTAAAGCCTTCATCCTGAAAAAAGTCGGTAATCTTCACGGTAATACCCGATCCAGAATGGTGGCAATCCGCCCTTCGGCATCAGTGCGGACTTTAAATTCCACCCGTCGTGAGCGCTCGTCATTTTCCACACCGCTATCGTCGCGCACAACTTTGGCTGATGACAGGCCATTCGCTGTCAGGTGAGATTTAAGCCAGTCTTTATTGGCGCTGACATCCGGTAATTCGAGCACGAAACCCAGAGCAGAACGCGTACGCTTTTGTGATAAATCCATATTGCGGATATAGGCATCATCATCGCTCAGTGCACCGTACCAAGCGCTGGAGGTATGGCCCTCTATACGCACCTCGAGAATATCGTCACGGTATTTTTCACGGGTAATAATACCGATATAACGAGGAAAAAAGTCCGCCAGTATTGACTGAAATTCCGGCTTAAGATCAGCGGCACCTTTATCGAACAGCACTTCGGTATTGTTAAAACGGAAGGTCAGGTCTTTATCCAGTTCCGCTCCCCAACGCTGCATATCATCAGCAAATTCGCTTTTTAAATCTTCGTACAACTGCACACGCAGATGATCGTACAGAATGGCGACATCGCGTATTTTATCGCGTTCCTGTTCGACATTAATCATGAAGACAATGGAAATCAGCATAAACACCATCATCAGGCCAGCCATTAAATCGGAAACGGCAACCCAGTGCCCTTCCTGCTCTTTCAGCTGCTCCAGTTCATTTTCATTCATCGATCTGTTCTGCCATTTGCACCAGTCGTTGCAGTTTCTCAGTCAGTGGTGAGTAATCACTGACAAATTTTTCGGACAACGCGGTCAGCTGCATACCAAAGGATTTCAGGGCTTTATTCAGCTCCTCTTCCATACTCTCATCCAGCACCACCACCTGACGTTCAACCCGCTCGCCGATACGCTGTAGTTGCTGCAGACTTTGCTGCTGCTGATCCTGTAAACGCTGGCCACTGTCAGTCAGATTCTGTTGCAGTTGCTGCTCAATGCTCTGCTGCATTTTACCCAGTTCATCAACCGCCCAGCGCTGCTGCATCTGCACGGCATCGGCCATTCCCTGAGTTAATGCAACAATACGGTCTTCAAGCTTCGGCAAACCATCGGCGGCGTGATTAACCAGATCGGCCAGACTGCCAAGCTGTGACTGAAGATTCGCGCGCTGGGCCTCCAGGCCGTTCAGCAGATCCTGCAACGACTCAGA
This sequence comes from Thalassolituus sp. UBA2009, assembly GCF_002335285.1. Classification (NCBI taxonomy): domain Bacteria; kingdom Pseudomonadati; phylum Pseudomonadota; class Gammaproteobacteria; order Oceanospirillales; family Oceanospirillaceae; genus Thalassolituus; species Thalassolituus sp. UBA2009. The sequence continues at coordinate 59,053 of NZ_DDCJ01000143.1, read as the reverse complement.
AATACCATTGAACGCATTGGCATGTTTCACCATATATTCGAACGCCTGACTGGCTTCCTGCATAGAACCCGAGGTGCGCTCCTGCTCGGTAATCAGGGTATTTAACTGGTCTTTGTAATTCTGTTGCCACTCAAGCATGGCAATAACCGACTGGTTCAGGCGTTTGAAGTTATCGCCATACTGCTCATTAATTTTGGTATTGAACTCACGCATTACGGCTTCAATCGCATTAACCAATGCTTTAGCGTTGGCTTCTGCCATGCGTTCCTGATAACTGTCGAGGGCACCAATCACCTGATTCATACGCTCCAGAGTCTGCAGATGCTGACGCTGTAATAAATGCTGCAAACCGTTTTCCTGCTCCGGATTCATCTGGTCGGCAATATGCTTCAGTGAAGCATCCAGATCGTCGATGGTTGCCACCCGGGTCTGATTGACTTCACGCCGTCCGGTCTGTGCCAGAGCAGCGCGGATTTTCAGTGTCAGAGCACCCAGCAACCCCACAATGGATGACCAGAACGCGGTTTTCAGACCGTCCATCAGCTTCGGTACACTGCCCTGAATATCAGTCGTATCAAAATGCCATAAGCCAAGAGCCACACCGAGGAACGTGCCGAAAATACCAATACTGGTCAGAATATTGGGGGCAATTTCAGCGGTGCGGTTGGAATAACGGTAAAAATGGAAGAACAGGGACAGCGCCGCTATTGCGATCATCAGCCCCAGTGTCCATCCGGAAAACTGCTCCATCATGAGTATCTGCTCTCTGGCCAGAGTGAGGTTTATTCCCAACAAGTCTAGTTCATGTTGGTTGTTTTGCTTCCCGGCTATAAAAACCGCCATATTCCCTTTTTCTGCCCCACAGGGCTTAATAAGGCGATCAAACACAAGGAGCCAGTATGCTGATCAGTAATATGGAAGTCGTCCCCGGTAAAAAAATCGCCACCCATCTCGGACTGGTACAGGGTAGCACCGTGCGTGCCAAGCATGCAGGCCGTGACATTATGGCAGGGCTGAAAAACATCTTTGGTGGTGAACTCAAAGGCTACACCGAGCTGTTATCCGAATCCCGCGATGAAGCTCTGCAGCGTCTGAGCGAGCAAGCCCGCGCTCTGGGCGCTAATGCGGTGGTCAATGTGCGCTTTTCTACCTCATCCATCGCCGCCGGAGCATCCGAAATCTTCGTCTACGGTACAGCGGTGATTCTGGAGGATCGCTGATGGGTCAGCTGATTGTCTTTCTGACACTGCTGGCGCTGGGCTATGGCTTTGGCCGGCTGGCAGAATCACGTCATTACCGCAGCATTATTGCCCGCGAAGACGCCCTGCGCAGTTTGCTGGTACTACCAGACCGCATGCCACCCATTCAGTATCAGAACCATGCCAGCACGCTGGTCACCGGCTCAGTGGTTATTTCGGTGGATTACTTTAAAACCGTTGCTGCAGGCTTACGTGGTTTATTTGGTGGCCGTGTGGGCGCCTATGAAAGCCTGCTGGATCGCGCCCGCCGCGAAGCCATTCTGCGCATGCAGGAAGAAGCGCAGAGCCTTGGAGCTGAGGCGGTGTTTAACCTCAAGTTCGAAACCAGCCGCATCGGCCAGAATGCCGGACAGGGGTTAGGGTCGGTAGAGGTACTGGCATACGGCACGGCTCTTATTCCAACACCGGTTTCTGCTTCAGCTGCGTCGGCAGTGGCACGCTGAGATGAGCGTGCCTCCCTTACACAACCATGCGCCCAGGCGGGGCTCGCCCCTGCCACAGGGCAACCCCAAACTGCCCGAACAGATCAATAACCGTAACGAACATCCGCTCAAAGACTTTCTGCTGCTGGCCGGCGCACTGCTGGCTTTGATGTTCGTGCTGACCCTGCTGCTGGGCTGGAGTGCCCAGTGGCTGGGGCCGAAAATTCCTTATTCCTGGGAAAGCCGCTGGTTCTCCTCCGCCCCGGAAGCCGTATCCGGCGCCCTGCAGCCCACCACTCTGGACGCGCACGCTGCTGATACAGAACACCAGCAGGCACTGCAGCAATTGCTGGACAACCTGCTCAGCCAACAAAGCGCGCCATTAAAGGTGCGGCTGCACTGGTTAGCGAATGAAGACACACCCAACGCCTTTGCCACACTCGGTGGCCATATCTTCGTGACCCGTGGCCTGTTAACTCAGGTGTCGTCGGAAAATGCTCTGGCCATGGTACTGGCCCATGAATATGCCCACGTGGAGCAGCGTCACCCAATGACTCTGGCACTGGAACAACTGGCAATCACTCTGCTCGGCAGCGTCATCGGTGGTGAAGGGGCGGCCAGCATGATCGGCCAGCACACCAGTCTGCTGACGCTGTTAAGTTTCAGCCGGGATATGGAGCGCAGCGCCGATCAGCGCGCACTTGAAATACTGCAAAGCCATTATGGCCACAGTAGCGGAGCCGATGAGTTCTTCCGTAATATGCTCGCAGAACACGATGGAAGCCGCTGGGCGCTGATGTTCCAAACCCACCCATTAACCAGCGAACGCCTGCAACAGATCAGTCAGAGCGGTTCAGCCGCCGTGCCTGCAACTACCAGCCAGCTGACGCCACTACCCGCTCTGCTGCAGCTGAATGTCGGAGCAGGCAGTAAAGAAGCTCAGATTCCGCAGCCATAAAAAAGCCCGGCCAGAGCCGGGCTTTTTTATTCGGTCAGAAACCAGAATTACTTCAGGTTATCCAGGTAACGCTCGGCATCCAGTGCGGCCATACAGCCGGTACCGGCCGAGGTAATGGCCTGACGGTAGATGTGGTCGGACACGTCACCGGCGGCAAACACACCTTCAACACTGGTTTGGGTTGCATTGCCGTTAGAACCGCTCTGCACGACCAGGTAGCCGTCTTTCATTTCCAGCTGGCCTGCGAAAATGCCGGTGTTTGGTGAGTGGCCAATAGCCACGAAGATACCTTCGAGCTCAATATTCTGGGTCTCACCGGTTTCACGGTTTTTGATGCGCATACCGGTTACGCCCATGTCGTCCCCCAGCACTTCGTCCAGTTCACTGTTCCAGTGAATCGTCACGTTACCGTTAGCTGCTTTTTCCATCAGTTTATCGGCCAGGATTTTCTCAGAGCGGAAGCCTTCACGACGATGAATCACCACCACCTCAGAAGCGATGTTCGACAGGTACAGCGCTTCTTCCACGGCGGTGTTACCACCACCAATCACAGCGACGCGTTTTTTGCGGTAGAAGAAACCATCACAGGTCGCACAGGCAGAAACACCTTTACCTTTAAAGGCTTCTTCACTTTCCAGACCCAGATACTTGGCGCTGGCGCCGGTAGCAATGATCAATGCATCGCAGGTGTATTCACCGCTGTCGCCTTTCAGGCGGAAAGGACGCTGCTGCACATCAACTTCGCTGATCTGATCGAACACAATTTCAGTTTCAAAGCGCTCAGCATGGGCTTTCATGCGCTCCATCAGCTCTGGCCCCTGAACGCCCATGGCGTCACCCGGCCAGTTGTCCACTTCAGTGGTGGTGGTCAGCTGACCACCCATCTGCATGCCGGTGATGATCACCGGATTCAGGTTGGCGCGCGCGGCATAAACCGCAGCGGTGTAACCGGCAGGACCGGAACCCAGAATCAATAACTTAACGTGGCGTGCTGCGCTCATGCTGATGCGTCTCCAATGTCAGAATTCGGTGTCAATGGCGGCCATTATAGGGAGCAATGCCGCCGGGATAAATCGATGGACGATTTAAATGCCCGATAATGCCCGATACAGAGTGTTTATCCGGCAACAACAGCCTGCCGTTTACGGACCAGCCACGACAATTGCCCGCAGAGTAGCGGTAAAAAGCCCAGGGGGTAAATTAATATTGTCAATCTGCTCATCCATCCTGCCTATCACCGGGTTCCAGACCAGCAGCCCTGACATTCCTGTCTATACTCGCAGTAAGGGGAAAATATCCAGTCCCCGGCAACGTTCAGTTACAAATTGGCCTGCTTTTGTATTTCCGTTTAATTTCAATGAGTTAAAGAGGCCAGATGACAAATAAACGGTTTCCGTCAAAGTCCTTTTGTTGTTCCCTTTGCGCCACTGGGGCAGCATAACCGGACACGGAATAACAAGAACCCATAAAAGGTCGGCTAGCATGCAAAAGCGGCAAGAAATACAACAGCGCTCACGTCTGGGCACCCTGCTCATTCATAAAGGACTGATCACCCGCCAACAACTGGACGAAGCACTCACACTGCAGGCCCAAAGCGGCATGCGCCTTGGTGAAGTACTGGTTAACAACGGTTGGTTAACCGAACGTCAGCTCAGCAAAGCACTGAAGAAACAATCCCGTTATCGTCTGATTGCCGCCATCAGTGCCGTCCTGCTTGGCCCTATTCAGCCATTTATGGCCAACGCCAATGCCGCAACAGATAACAGCGCCATTGCAGAGCAACAGATTACCGAGCGCAGTGGCATGCAGATGATGTCCGACAGCGCAATGTCTGATATTACCGCTCAGGGCGCAATGACCAACTATGAACGCCTGCTGGATATCGTAAACAGTGATCTCGACAGCGATGATGCAGCCATTACCACGCTGGAAAGCCTGGCGTCATCATTGATTCCCGGCACCAACCTGCTGGATGCTGAAATGGAAGTGTCCGGTGTTGAATACGAACCCGGTCCACGTACCACCATCAATGCCGACGGTTCGCTGGAAGTACAGATGCCGACCACCATCAAGCAGATTGCCTTCCGCAACGTAAGAGTCGCTGGCTCTGAAGGTCAGCATATGGGCGATGTTATCATCCGCGATATCAGCTTTGGTGCCGGTACCAGCGTCAAAATTCAGCTGCGATGAATTACTGCTGCATTAGTGCACAGAGAAATAAAAACGCCGTATATACGGCGTTTTTTTATGCCTGTTATCTGCATTACTGAGCAAGAAAGCGCTGAATTAACATCGCCTTATCGGCATCGGCGCTGTCGCTGGCGATCTGATCCAGCTGACCACGCTGTGTCTGACTGAGTTTACTCACATCCATATTGGCCAGAATAGCCTGACTCACCAGGTTGGAGGTTTCCCCCTGCAGGTGTTCCAGCAACAGCGGATAATGCTGCGGATTACGACTCAGGGTCATTCCGGCGGCATAACGCTCACGACTCGACGATGAGCCCAGGTGAGCAATGATTTCAGGCTCCAGATTGGTCAGTCCGGCGTTATTGGCCGCCATAATGGCTGAGGCTGCCTGCGGGCCGTCCAGACGCTCACTTAACAACCGTGTCAGTTGTTGCTCCTGACTGCTGTTATCGCTGCCCTGCCGTTCGAGCTGACGCACCATACTGCCCATACTGATCAGCGCATTAGCCTGAACGTTAACGCTTTCCTGAGTATTGCGCGCCAGTGAATCCAGTGCGGAATACGCCCGCGGCGTAACCTGTCCTGAGGCAGACAGGGCCACCATCAGGCGTACTTTCTGCATATCCACCGCTTCACCGGCATCCTGTGGCAGGGTCTGCAATACGTCGAGCATAAAGTCTTCCGCCTCCGGCCGACCACTGATGCCGAGTGCAAAAATCAGATCGCGCCCGGCCTCATCACTGAGTTCCATCCCCCGACCCTGCAGAGCGTCGGCCAGTTCATAAGGCGAGAGGTTATCCAGCAGATATTCCGCGGCACGGATCAGGCGGGCGGTATTACGTTCTTTGGCAAAACCGGCAAACACTGCCCACATATCAGCGGCAGAATTCACCGGTGAAGCAAACTCGGCGGTACTTACCTGACGCATCTGCCAGCGCTGTGCAGCATTGGCACCGGCATTAAAGGTGTAACGGCTCAGATCGGCATACGGCGGAATAGCTTCAGCCTGAATACGGAACTCGATATAGCCCTGCTGCCCCGCCACCTGCAGCGCCTGACGCTCGGTGGATGTCAGCTGCTGCGGCAGACAACCACCATCGCTGACAATACGCCAGTCGCTGCGGTTAGCGGCAAAATCCCGGCTGAGCAGCGATAAATCGCTATCCGCGCGGAACACCGCCCGTTCACTGCCTGCACCCGTCTGGCGGTAACGGTATAAGCGCTGCAGCGAGTCATAGGCATAACGGTAGGTTTCGCCTTCATTACCTACCGACAGTCCTTTCAGCAGCTGGCTGATCACCACCAGCGGGTGCTGCTCCATCAGTCCCAGATCATTAAACGCCACAAACACCGCCCCCCGGGCACTTTGTACGCGGCTGAGATAGGGCAGATCCGGCAAGGTCGCCGCGCCATCGCCTTCATCAACCCGGATATCCGTGGCCACTGCACGGACAAGATCACCATTTGCCTGCTGCAGCTGAGTGCGGAAACTCACATTAGAGGCATACACCTGCTGACCATTCAGGCGCGACAGCACCTCAACCCGCACCCGGTATGCAGCCTGCAGTGGCTGACCCGCCGCACATTGCAGTGGTTGTGCAGTCTGGCTCTCATCAAGATCGGCCGCACTGACAAAGGCCGGTGGTTTGGTCGGCAGGGTCTGCAGATAAAGATAAAAACCTGCTCCGCTCAGCATCAGCAAAGCCAGCAGTGACAACAGAATTCGTAGCAACCAACGCATGATGATCAGGGCTCCGTTTTTGAGCAGTCTGTCTGTAAAAGCAAAAGGCCCTTCACAGGAAGGGCCTCGGGTTTACCGTTCAGGCAGCGTTACTCAGAAACTGAGCGGACGGCTGGCCTCTTTATCGAACAGCGTTTTGTCTTCGTGGTAACCGTCCCACTGCACATCGGCATTATCACCGAACGCATTGGTTTCGATACCGAAGACACGCAGGAAAGTATCCACATAGCCACGGCCGGAAGACAGCAGGCTGTGCAGGGATTCCTGCTTGTACATTTCGTAGCCTTCAGCACCGTTACGCATACCTTCTTCCAGCTGATAAGGCATTGCCAGTTCCAGAACCCAGACTTTGAATTCTGCGCCCAGCTGCAGCAGATCCGGAATAAAACTCAGGATACTGGTCACGCGCAGATAAGCTTCCGCCGACAGCCACAGATCCATACCCGGAGTCACCGCCAGCGCGGTGCTGTTGGCATGCTGTTTACCATCGATAATCAGCGGAGGCATGCTACGGTCAACCACAGAGGTCAGGGTCGCATCGGTGCTCATGGTGCTGCCCACAGTGCCGTACACACGGAACGGGATCAGCTCATAAACAGAGACGCTCATAATACCCAGATCCACACCGGCCATATTGTGCAGCACACTGTCGAACATGCGGGTGCTGGCTTTTACCGTTACGCTGGGCTTGAAATTCAGTGACGCTTTGGCCACTACGCCATCGTCTTCACAACCGGCCTGAGCCGAGAAATCCAGTACAACGGTCTGTGCCAGACTCGGTACGAACCAGGCGCCGCTGCTCACCGAATCCGAAATCGCGTTGAGGATCGCATCACCGGTCGCATCCACTGCCAGACCGCCAATGTTTACCGGATCAGGTACTGGCAGACCGAAGGCACCTTCAACTGCTTCCAGGCCGCAGACAATCGGCGCAAAAGACATATCGGTCTTCAGCTGTGGCTGCTGACCTTCCGGCACCACAATGCCGCTTTCGCCCAGATTGGCCAGAACATCAGCCTGCTGTTCAGCGGCCTGCTGGCGGATACGCTCGGCACTGTCGTTATTGGCAAAACGGCCAAAGCACAGCGGGCCAACCCCGGTAAAGGTATCGGCACAAGGCTCGTAGCACAGACCAGCCTCATTCACGGAACCCGGCGCACACTGCATAGCGATGCGTGGCTGAATCCAGGATTGTTTGGCACGGGTTTCCGGCCACCATTTCCACTGGGTACACAGGGCACCACCATCCGACCAGCCTTCCGGGCACTGTTCCCAGCACACGCCGGCAACAGAATCAAAGCCCGCCGGGCATTGCTCAGCACACAGGCCGGCATTGGCGTCATAGCCGGCCGGACAGGTATTGGGAATGGTACCGACACCACGGTTGTAGCTCCATTCAAAGAAGCTTGCCTGTACATCGGCAACGGTGGTGTTGATAGCCGCTTCAACCGCGCCAAACACATCGGCAGTTACCGACAGAAACTGGTTTCCGTCACTGCTCTGTCCGGTCACAGTCTGAATATTCATGGGGAATTGCACACCGGCATCGGCATCAGCCGCCAGTGTCATCGTTTCGGTCGCCGCCTGAACAGTCATAGCCGTCAGGAACAGCGGAGCCAGCAAACAGCGGATCCATTTCATTGTTATAGTCCTCAGGTGAGAGCGCCTGAGATTAGACAATACTGGAACCATAGTACAGCGTGAAAAGTGAACGATTCGCGCCGATGTGGTACTCAATTGCCAACTGGCCTGAAGAGCCACCTGAAGCGCAGAATCAGATGACAAAAGCGCGACTGACAGATGAATTTTTCATGGCTGTTTGCAGCCGGATTACCTGACCAGCGCAGACACAGGAGGATAAAAAAACGGGAGCTGCTGCTCCCGTTTTTCTGTTCTTGATTATTTACAACTCACCCTCAGTCGTAACCAATAGCCAGCGGTACAAAGGCAACGATCGCCAGCGCAATAGCCATGGTGGTCAGCGGCAGAAGAATACGCTCATGACGATACCAAAAGCTCATACCGGCGCTTTCTTCTTTCGCCAGGCGAACCTCTTCTTCGCCAACCACCTGCCGGGTAAGCAGATGGTTAAGCGCCACCGGCGGACTGAGATACCCCAGCTCAAAGGCCACCAGCGTTACCATCCAGAAATGCACCGGATCAATGCCGCTGTCATAAGCGATAGTGGCAATGGTTGCGCTGACCAGAATCACCGCACCGTATGGGTCCATGACCATACCAATCACCACCAGAATCGCGACCAGCAAGGCCATTGCCAGCCAGATCGAATCGAAGGTTGTGGGCACCATGCTCATCAGTTCGGCACGCTCGACCACACCACCGATGCTCACCGACAACCCCATCAGCATCAGTAACGCACCAATGTGACCGGTGGTTTCCGTGGTGGCTTCACGGATGGTTTTTTCGATGGAATCGTTACCGCGGCGCAGATCACTCCAGGATTGCTCCAGACGGTTTTCAACGTAATCAATATTCAGGTTTTCACGTTTCAGTGCGGCTTTTTCCTGCCCCAGACGTTCATAAACCAGAATCACCAGCAGCAGCACCGGCAGAATAAAAGGCGCAGAAAACTCATCCAGATACGCATTCAGAGCCACCGCATAAATCGCCAGCGTAATACCGATGATAAATACATAAGGAATCAGCGGCTTCAGTGCCCGTAAAAACTCAGGGAAAACATTGTCCGGTGTTTCCAGACGCATCGGACCCTGGCGTGTTGCCAGCGCCATCAGGGCAAACAGCAGCGTGGTCAGGAAGAAGACTTTAACGCCCCAGCCAAACAGCTGATCGGTGGTTACTTCGTTATTCAGTGCGGCGATGATCACCACCAGCAGACAAGGACGCAGCACCACACCCAGCGAACCCGACATCGCCGTGGCTGCCAGTGACAGCTGACGACGCGCGCCGGCGCGGCGCATCTCGTTATAAATCAGACCGCCAACGGCGATTACAAAAATACCCGAGGCGCCGGTATAAGCGGTCGGAATAGCCGCCACCGCAACCACCGCAACCGCCAGCATTTCCGGTGGCAGTTTGAACGGACGGAACAGATTAAACACCACCTGAGCAAGTTCAGTACGCTTCAGCAGCATACCGATCCACACATACAGCCCCACATTCAGGAACAGCTGTGACAGTTCCATCATCTGATTCAGGTAGATACCAATACCGGCACTGTGCCCCGCGGAAATAAAGTACACCCCGGAAATAATGCACATGGTGGCATACAGTGGTACAGCCAGCTGTGCTTTCAGGAAGCTGCCGCCGGGCTTGGCATCTTTAGGAATAAACAGGAACTGATAGAGACTCAGCAGCAGAATAAAGGCAAAACCGATAATCCACAGATGATGCAGAATACTGTGCTGGGTGGTGACTTCCACACCGGCAGAGAACGCGACTTCACGGAAGCTGTAGACCGAATAAAACAGAATCGCACTGGCCAGCAGCTGAGCACCGGAAGCAACGCGGTAATCCATCACCGTTTCCATCGGACGCAGCGCAATATGATGGCGGCGGAATAACGCGGTCAGGCCGCAGATAAGCACCAGTACCGCCAGCATAATACGCTGGGCACTTAAGCCGAATTCGCCGAATTCGGCCACGCTTAACTCAATAGCACGGAATACACGGACGGCCGGTGTTACCCGGTCAACGGTGCTTTCATAAAGGGCATGTTTTTGCTGGCACTGTTCCTGCGCGGCCAGTAACGACTGACGCATAACCGCAGGATCGGCCGGCTCTTCTTCAAATAAATCCCACTCATCATCCTGCTGAGCATTGGCTTCTGCCACCAGACGCGCTAACTGCGCATCAATATCCATGGTCGGGTTACAGGAAGGCTGTACCGGGTCGGTACGCAGCTGGAAATAACCATCCCAGACACCCTCACCCAATTGCAGCAACTGAGCATGCAATGCGTGACTGCTGTTGAGGATGACAACAAATACCAGCACCAGAAATGCGGGTAGAGCGGCGAGCCATTCGTACGCCGTGCGGTTGCCTACACGTACTGTCTGCTCCATGGAAGAATACCTCTGAAAATTACTGCTGCCGGCGCGCAGGGTATCCGCAACCACAGCTCCGGACGGAACCGCGGTGTTGCCGGCTGTTTATTGTTATTCGAGTTTTTCGACACACTCTGCGGCGGCCGGTGTTTCGGCACAGCGCAGTTTACGCATCAGGCGCAGCATATTGCCGTCGTAAACGCCTTCATCACGCAGAGAGATGCGTACATTGCGCAGCATCTGGTTGTATTTATCATGATCATCCTGTGTCAGATCGACCCAGTATTTCTGATCAATTTCGGCAGTGTCCTTATCGATATATTCGCGCATGCGATCGAATACGCTGGCGATTTTCAACCGTGATTTCTGGCCGAATTCTGCCGGGAAACGGTCTTTATGCAGAATCAGCTGGAAGTCCAGATAGGCCAGATTAAAGCGCAGAATACCGCCCTTATTACCCAGGCCCTTGTACATTTCCAGCGGCTTGTAAGCCACCGCCGGCGCGTAAGCCGCATCCACACTGCCGTTATTGAACTTACCGGAGAAGTTAGCCGAGTTGGACGGCACCACCGAAGCACCAACATGATTGACCAGCTTCATCGATGGTTCATCGTATTCAATGGTGGCAATGCGCTTACCCGACAGCTCTTCGACCGAATCAACGGTGCGGTCGCGCAGGAACAGATAAATAGGCCCCGCCGGCAGAATACCCGCTACTTCATAGCGGCCTTCAGTCATAAACTTCGCCGCTTTCGGTGAGGCAATGGTATTCACCAGATTGCGCATCACGTCATCACTCGGCACACCACCAATGGCTTCAACCGTAGCGGTAAACTTGTTGAACGGACGCGCACGCGCGCCGGTCATCAGCACCGCGTCACATTGCTCGGCTTTAAAGTCATCGACCGCGATTTTTTCATCGGTATAGGCGCGCAGGTGGAAATCCACACCCCATTCCAGTGCAATGGTGCTGTAGTCTTTGGTCATGCCATAGATTGAACCATTGGCGCCCAGTGGGTCATACACACAGAATGTACGTTTTTCCAGTGCTCCGAAGGCCAGTTGACTGGTACCCAGAGCCATCAGCAGTAATGCCCGTAACATATTCAGTCCTCCAGCAGATCGTCGATATCCAGGGTGTTCGCTTTTGGCTGAACATCATCCCAGAAAGTACCCAGACCACCGGTCGGTGTGCGGGCGCCGGTTGCTTCCGTCCACAGACGGTCGGATACAGCCATAATCTGACGGCTGGCCATAATATCCATCATGCGGTAATCCGGATTGCTGGAAGTGGTCTTCAGCGAAGCTGCATGGCGGCGGATAGCATCACGCAGCTGCTCGGTGTTGCCTGAACCGTCGGCAATCACCACTTCGATGGCATGGGCCATACGCACACCGGAGGCGGTGGCAATACGGCTGGCGTTAGCCATTTCCTGCCATGGGTCGGTGCCCTTCGGAGCGGTGTCCGGCATCATTACCCAGATACCGGCCTGCAACGCCTGTGGCAGGCCCCACCAGCGCACGTTATCCACACACTGCAGACCACGAACGGCTTTCATGGCGATGTCTTTCGGTACGTTAACGCTGCTCTGTGAACGCAGGTCACTCATTACCGACTGCATACCGGCAATAGAGCCCAGTACCCAGTAAATTTCTTCATCTTCACTCAGATCAGGACACTTATCGCCCGGCTCGCCAAACTCGGCCACCATGTGCTGATACGCCATGTACTGGCGGCTGGCTGCCACAGCAAAGGCGCGTTTTTCGCGGATACGGGCATCTTTGGCTTCGGCAATGTTCTGGCTCTTAAAGGCCCGTACGTAGGTCAGTGCTTCTTCATGGGCTTTTTCTTCTGCACAGGAGCCGGACATCATGTACATAGTCACCGCCGCGCGGTCCGGAGCAAAAGTGACTTCAGAGAACGATATCAGCGTCGGTGCCATAGCCGTGGTCATGCCGCAGGCCATCTCCGGGTCGCTGCTTTTCATGGTATAGGGAATCGCATACTCTTCGGTGTAATCGTATGCAAACCAGCCGGTTGTTTTGTAGATCATGCTGCAGCCGGACATGCTGCTGATCGCCAGCACTGCCAGCGAAATACGCGCGAGGAAAGACATGACGCCCCCATTTTCTGATGAGTAATTTTTTTTATTCTGTTCAGGATAACGGTCATCCTGATGGGTCTTACCTGAGTGTCTGGCACTGTGGTTAAGCCCGGCCCCAGTCTAACGCTTAAGCCGCCAAAAAGCTTGGCCCAGTAGTCATCGGGCCCGCGACAATAGAGTCAATCAAGGGTCTTAGAAAGGTTAAAATGCGCCAACAGCCAGCATCTCCGCACCGTCAAAAGCGTGCACAAAACGACACGTTACCGGCTTCAGAACACAGCCGGGCGCTGCAGCAACTGCTCGACCAGCATTTCGCGCTGGCCAGTCAGCGTGTGGATACGGTCTATCGCCGCCACTTTGCTCCGGCCAGAGCGGTTTTTGCCCGCCACTGGCGCCACCGCCGCGATATTCCCGGCGATCTTCTCGCCCTGCCACGCACGCTGCTCGGTCTGCTGCACCGCCGTCCGGGAGGCATTGCCAGCCCCAGTGGCAAGCAACAGGAAATGCGCCGTATTCTGGAGCAGGAGCTGCTTGATCTGCCCGCTCTTGAAGCCAGCCTGCAGCAATACTGTGAGCGTATCATCGAGCATTACCGTCATGACCTTGAAGACCAGCAGGCACTGACGCCGGCACAACGGCAGGAATTCGAGCGCTATGTTGAACATCAGCTGGTACGCCTGCATCTGCCCAGCGAAGGGCTGCGCGAAGGCATGCTGGCACTGACCATCATGCTCACCGGCCGCCTACTGGGCGATAAAGCCATGCTCAGCAGCGCCGCAAGCCTGGGCGGCACCGTCGCCGGCAGCGTGTATCTGGGCCAGCAGAGTTGGTGGGGAGCGTTCTGGGCCGGCTGGTTCGGTGTACCGGCCTGGGTCAGCTGGGTCGGAATCGGCAGTGGTGTTCTCTCCGCCCTGCTGTTATCGCCATTACTGGCACCGGGGGTTGAATGGGGCATGAACCGCCTGCGCGCCCGACGGGTGCTGCAGCAGACGGTGCAGCAGGCACAGGAAAAACTGACCAGTAAAGACGGTGTGCTGCTGGCCAGCCGGCTCGGCGTTTATCTGCAGTTATTGCCGGATCTGGCGCAGTTTCTGACGCGGCTGAAAAGCTGACTCAGGCCAGATCCGCTGACCATTGCCGACAAAGCGTTGTCATAAAACAAACACTTGGCAAGGAGTCTGCGTGACGCCATAGTAACTGAAGGCGTGTTTTTGCTGTCGCATAAGCGACACATGCATAGCGGCGGCAAAGCGTACCGATCACCCACGGAGGGAGGGTAAGTTGCTACCCGAGAGCAGTATCAACCTGCCAGGATATGGCAGATACAGAGTGCGGGCAGGCCACACAAACCTGTGCACACAGAGTATGCAACCACCGACGCTGAACCTCAGTTGCAACGTCCACTCCCCTTCCATCGTTGTTCACCCCCTTGTCACTCAACCCGTTAACCCTTTCGTCGCAAAAACCATCGTACTGCAATCCGCTCGGCCACACCCAACCAGACCTCAACCCACCAGCCAAGCCATTGACGACCGCAAGCCCGACCCATTGCGCGCGCTGTGCGCACCGTGGCATTCCGCCATTTCTGTATCTGATCAGCCCAACCTGCAACCAGGAGAGTGCTTATATGGCCGCAAGTAAATCCGCAACCAAGCTGTACGTTCTGGACACCAATGTTCTGATTCATGATCCGGCCGCGATCCTGAATTTTGAAGAGCATCAGGTGGTGATCCCTATGACCGTTCTGGAGGAGCTGGATAAACTGAAAATGGGCAAAGCGTCCATTGCCACCGACTGCCGTGAGGCAATCCGCAAGATCGACCATATCATCGGTGATGCCACCCCTACCGAAATCGCCAAAGGCGTGCCCATTGCCCGCCCGGATGGCTCGGTACAGGGCCATCTGTCTATTCTGCTGGATAACTTTGAAGCGCCTAACCGCTCACTGCCACCCGACCTGAACGACAACAAGATCATTAACAGCCTCGTAGGGCTGCAGGAAAAATACCCGCGCCGGGAAGTTGTTCTGATTACCAAAGACATCAACATGCGCCTGAAAGCCCGCGGCTGTGGCGTCGGTGCACAGGACTACCAGAACGACCAGCTGCTGACCGACGTATCCCTGCTGGAAACCGGCTATCACGCCTTTGCCGATTCGTTCTGGGAAACCCAGTCACAGGTTGAAACCTTCCACGATGAAACCGGCACCTACCACCGCGTACCACTGGAAAACCTGCCCGACGAACTCTATGTGAACCGCTTTATCGTCGACGAGAAGGGCTTTATCGGCCGCGTGGTGCTGATTGAGGAAGGAACCGCCCTGCTGCAGGATCTGCCGGCCGAGCAGCTGTTATCGCAAAGTGCCTGGGGGCTGACACCGCGCGATATTCCGCAGGCACTGGCCCTGCATCTGCTGATGGACCCGGAGGTACATCTGGTCACCCTGACCGGCCAGGCCGGTTCCGGTAAGACCATTCTGGCACTCGCTGCAGCCATCGAAATGACCGTCGCCACCAAACAGTTCCGCCGCATTATTGCCACCCGCTCAACCCGCGGACTGGATGAAGATATCGGCTACCTGCCCGGCACCGAAGCGGAGAAAATGGAGCCCTGGCTGGGCGCCATCACCGATAACCTTGAGGCACTCCACAATGACGATGAGCACGCCACCAGCAGCGTCGACTACATTCTGCAAAAAGTACCGCTGCAGTTTAAATCGCTGAACTACATCCGCGGACGCAGTTTTCAGCACAGCCTGATTCTGATTGATGAATGCCAGAACCTGACCCCGCATCAGATGAAGACCATCATCACCCGTGCCGGCGCCGGTTCAAAAGTGGTTTGTCTGGGGAATCTGGCGCAAATCGATACGCCTTATCTGAATCCGATCAGCTCAGGTCTGACCTATCTGATTGAGCGTTTTAAAGAATTCAGCAGCGGCGGCACCATTCACCTGGAAGGCTCACCAAGGTCCATTCTGGCGGAATATGCAGAGACCCATTTATAACGGTTATTAAGGAGTTACCGAGTATCAGATCTTTGACGATATAAGAAGTCTGAACTATATAACTAACAGGGCTTTGAACATGCCAGCATGATTCAAAGCCTTTTTTATCGCCCCTAAATTCACCATCCCGGAGAGATCCACGGAAGGTTCATATTATGAAAGCACTTGTATTCGCCGCCCTTACTGCCCTGTCCGCCAGCGTTGTTGCTGCGCCGGCAGAAGAAACAATCTACGAACTGGAATTTGAAACCGATTCCAACTGGACCAGTATTGAAATCCGCGACGATGCGGCCTTCGTTAATGCGCCCGCCGGCGAAAGCATGAATGTGACCGCCAAAGATGGTTTGCGCTCGTTTACGATTTCGCCGAAAAAAATCCACCTGCGCTCGCGCACCCGTGGTCTGGTAAACATGAATCTGTTTGTAAAATCCAAGAATAACGTGCTCGGCCTGACCATCTGTAAAGGTTCACCCAGCAGCTATACCTGGATCAAATCCGGCCAGTCAAAGCAGAAAAACGATCTGAAAGAAAAAGATCACTGCGAGCAGGCTGCACTGGTACTGCAGCTGTTCTGATAACAGCCATCCGGAAAATCGCCCCGCCACCTGAAACGCCAGACGTTTCTGCCAAGCTGCGGGGCTTTTTTATGCCCGTGCCCTGCAGTCAGTGTTCCAAAATATCGCGCCGGAAATCCCCTTTAAACATCGGGATCTCATGCAACTCCTGCTCCCCCTCCATGCTGAAGTACATCGCACTCTGCTCCGGCGGAAAGATTTTCACATTGCCCTGAGTACTGATCGGACGCGCTCCGTGCATCATATCTTTCAGCATCAGATAAATTTCTTCGTAACTGTCACCACGCAGCTCAACTTCGACTTCAGTGGTAAAACGGAATGACATCTTAGCCATGGCGCGGCCCTCCTCTTCAGGCTGTTTTCTGAGCCTAACCCAGAGACAGGAAAAAGCCGCGTGAAAGCCAGCACATAGACACATACAACCTAATCAACCCGGGCAAAAGAGCAGGAAGCTATAAAACAGCGCTGTTACACTTTGCAGGACAATGATGAGGAGAGGTTATGCAACGAATTGCCATTTACTGCGGTGCGCGCAGCGGTAACGACCCCAAATACGCTAAGGCTGCCGGGCACCTAGCGCGCTATCTGGCAAAACAGGGTATCGGTATTGTCTATGGTGGCAGTAACAGTGGTCTGATGGGCATTATTGCCGATACCGCACTGGCCGAAGGTGGCGAAGTCATCGGTGTGATTCCCGACTCACTGCACAAGCGGGAAGTGGCCCACCGCGGCCTCACTACCCTGCATCACGTCGCCGGTATGCATGAACGTAAGGCGCTGATGGCTGATCTGGCCGATGCTTTTGTTGCCTTACCCGGCGGTATCGGCACACTGGATGAGCTGATTGAAATCTGGTGCTGGGCCGGCATGGGTGCACACAGCAAACCCTGCGCCTGCTATGAGGTGGATAACTACTGGCAGCCACTGTTTGATCTGCTCAGCCATGTTCAGCAGGAAGGCTTTGCCCACGGCGAACGGCAACTGCTGCGCGCCAGCACTCCGGAGCAACTGCTGGCCAGCCTGCAGGCCGGCCACTGACTCTGAAAACGATCCGGGCTTAAACCTGCTGCGCGACGTCCAGTGGCTCGCCTTCATTCAGCAGGTGACGGCTCTCTGCCGCAAAGCCCGCGCCGACCTCGGAGTAGTAGTTAAAAGCCACATCCACGCCGAGTTGTAACAGCTCGGCACGCTCATCTTCATAACGCGCAACCGCAGCGACTTTGCCCTGATAACCGGCAAGCTTCAGCATTTCCAGCGTGCTGCGCATTTCGGTCTGGGAAGGCAGTGCCAGCATCACCAGACGCACGCCCTGAGTACTGACTTTCTGCCAGAATTCCATATCATCGGAGTCGCCGACCACCACATTGAAACCTTCGGTTTTCAGCGCAGCGACACGCTCAGCATCCGACTCCACACCCCAGACCCGGCTGCCGTATTCACGCTCCAGTGCACAATAGGCACCTTTACCGACACGGCCCATACCAAGAATCAGTACTTTGGCTTCTTTCGGTTGCTCAAATCCCTGATGGGTTCCCGGCCGTTCGAAACGGTTAATGCTGTCTTTACGCAACGCATAAATATGGTGCGCACGACGGTAAATAAAGCTGCTGAGAATAAACGACAGCGACATTACCAGCGCGATAATTACCAGCCAGTCTTCACTCAGCCAGCCACGGTTGACGCTGAGACTGGCCACAATCAGTCCGAATTCGCTGTAGTTGGTCAGCGCCAGTGCGCTCAGATAAGACGAACGGCCAGACACACTGAAGCGCGCCAGCAAGGCAAAAAACAGCACAAATTTCACCGCCAGCAGAGCGGTCAGAAGTAACGCCGTCATCGCCATATCAAGGCTCGGCAAGGCGGTAAAGCCAATGGACAAAAAGAAGCCGATCAGGAACAGGTCTTTGAAGTTCATCAGCACTTTATACAGCTCGGCTGATTTGGCATGGGACGCCAGTAACATGCCGACCAGCAAGGCGCCCAGGTCGCCCTTCATATTCACCAGGGTAAACAGTTCAGAGCCGCCCAACGCCAGGAAAAACCCCAGCAACGGCAGTAACTCGCCGTGTCCGGCCTGACTGACCAGACGATGTAACAGCGGTTTGATCAGAAACAGACCGAACAGGCCGAAAGCCCAGACCGATGGCGTTTTACCGGTTGAAGCCACCAGAAACACCACCGCCAGAATATCCTGAATCACCAGAATACCGACCGCGATCTTGCCATGACGGGTTTTCAGCTCGGAGGCTTCCTCCAGCATTTTCACCACACAGACCGTGGACGAAAAGCTCAGGGCAAAGGCCACCAGCAGCGCCGCTGTCAGCGGAATATCAAAGTAATGGCTCAGTCCCAGCCAGGCTGCCAGCAACAAGACACCCGCCAGTAACACCACCCAGACACCGGTATGCAGCACACTGGTCAGCCACACTTCCTTTTGCATCAGCGCACGGATATTCAGCTTCAGGCCGATGGTAAACAACATCAGGGTAATCCCCAGATCGGCCAGCGCCTGCAGGCTGCCAACCGGTTGCACGCCCATCGCATGCAAACCAAAACCGGCCAGCAGGTAGCCGACCAGGGGCGGCATTCCCAGTTGCTTGACGACGAAGCCACAAAGGAACGCCACTAATACCCACAAATAATCCATGCAAAATCCTGTTACTGATTAAGTCTCGCGCCCAGTATAGCGCGGGCGGAAAACCAGCAGCCTGACCGGTGTCAGGCCCTGTGTGCACAGTGCCAACTGTTTCCGGAGGCAGCACTGTGTCAGAAGAAGACGGCGGTACGCAGATAACCTTTGGTCTCCCCCAGATCCTCATCCAGACCGCGGGCTACCCCGAGAGAGACGGGTAACACCAGGTTGTAGCCCAGCACCACATCAATGCCAAGCTCAGCGCCAACGGCACTCAGCTCTGGCCGCTGCTGACCGCGGAACCAGGCACTGGCTGTCTGCGCCCAGGCGCCGAGGGAGATGTCACCCAATCCCAGCGGAATCATGCCCCAGTTGCGTTCAACCCGGGTCAGGAAGCGGTTAACACGCAGCACGCCGTTGTAATACTTGTGGCCAATCTGCACATTGTCCTCATAGCCCGGCAAGGCAAACTGATCGCGGCCAAACAGCAGGGCTTCCTCGCCATTATTACCGCCCAGGGTAAAAGGCTCCGCCGTGCGTTCTGCCACACCACCGGCCAGACCCAGACTCAGCGTATTACGCCCGGGCAGGTCGAAGGTGTGCTTCACACTCGCCTGCCACTGATAACCGTCGTAATCGCTGTTCAGCACATCATTGGTTTCGTACACCAGATCGGCATAGGTTCCCCAGCCGATGCCCGGTACATTGCGGTACAGTTCGCGGTTATCGAAACTCAGCGCAACACCGGCGAGGGTTTCTTCATAGCCTTCACCACGATCAATTCCCGCGGGCGCCCGTTCGATTTTTTCATGATCGGCAACCAGCCCCAGATGCAGCTGCAACTGATCTTCAAAGGCATCCAATACATGGTCACGGCGGACGATCAGCAAATCTTCGCGCTTGGCATAATAATCATCGTCCAGCCCGGTATTCAGGTCGGTGTAGCTGTGAGTACGGTTCCAAAGCAGCGACCAACGGTTGTCATACAAGTAGCTGGCAGATACATCCGCCCAGTCCTGTTTGAAATCCCATAAGGCGGCAATGCTGTAGGTATGACGGCCCACCGCATCATTGCCACTGGTGGCCAGACCCAAAGCGGAAGAGTAATCGTCAAAGCTGAATAACGGCAGCCAGTACTTAGGCGCCAGCGTCGGCCAGGGTGAATAGTCACTGCGCTCAGAAGGCACCACGCCGCTGACCGCCGGCGGATAATCATAGCGCCCCTGACGGCTGGCAATACTGAAACTGGCCAGCGCCCGCGGTGTCAGGATTTTCAGCTGATAACCTTCACTGGTGTAATCCTGATACGCCACCTGTCCATTCAGCCAGCGCGGCTGAAACGCACCGCCGACCACCTGTGTCCATTGATCTACCATGCCGGTTGCCGGCTGCAGCACATAGAGGTTAAACACGCCGTCGTAGTCGGCGCTGTAGAGAATACGGCCATCGGGCAGAAACTCCGGCTGATGCTCAGTCGCCCGGGTGTCCGTTAACGCCTGCCAGCGCAATGTGCCCAGGTCGAGACGCTCCAGATTCCAGCCCTGCTGTGGCCGCTTGACCGACGCCACCAGTGATTGTCCGTCCGGCGCCACATCGAAGCTGCCCAGCACCGTCTGATCCCCGCCCTGCCATAACATGCGGGCATCACCATCACGCTGCAATCGCCATAATTCACTCAGGCCATGCACCTTGCGGCTGCCGATCAGCTGCTGTCCGTCTGCCAGCCAGCGGATTTTACGCAGGCGCAGATCTTTGCTGATCCGCTTCCAGCCGCTGTCCTCCGACCAAAGAAAGACATCATTCAGGTCACGGCCACTGGCATGGCTGATCAGGCGTGAGACAGCCAATGTGCCATCGGCGGCGATATCGGCATCGGTTACGCCTTTTGTTGCTGTCAGCGGCTGTACAGACCAGCCATTACCGGCCGGGCCGTCCGGCTGCCAGCGGCTGATCTCCACCCGGTCTTCACCGTTATCAATCACCTGCAGCAGCGAACCCTGTGCTGCGGCGGTCACCTGCTGCGTATTGCTCAGTACCGGCAAAGCATCGCCGGAGATTTCCCGCGCCCGCAGCGTTTCTGTGGCTGGAGTGAAGCTGGCCAGCAGCCACTGCCGGTAGTCATTCCACAGCGACGGAAAGGATTTGCCAAACACCTTTTTGGCGACGTAGTTCTGCATCACATAAGGAATCAGCTGACCGCTGAACTGGTTGAGATAACGGCTCATCGTCTCTTCGCCGTATGTTTCCGCCAGGTACTGCCAGAAATAGGCGCCGTATAAATAATGTTTGCCGCGTGGCCAGTCGCGCAGTGGCACCACCACCTGATTCAGGTCGTCGCCCTGATGACTGTCCAGCTCCATGCGCATCTGCATGGCATAGACACTGCCGTCGAGACGGCCATATCCCAGCTTGCGGTTGGTTTCCAGATAGACCGCCAGCCCTTCGGTAAACATCGACGGGGTAAACACATGTGGGAACAGCCAGAACAGACGGCCAAACACTTTACGGCCGCTGCGGGTCACGCCACGGCTCATATTCATATGCAGAATATGCACATACTCGTGACGGATCAGACCGTGCAGCCATTCATCCATATGTTCGAGCCCGGCAACATCCTCAGCCGGACTGGCAAACAGGCGAATCTGCACAAAAGGAAACGGCGTGGCCCAACCGTTGGAATAGTCGTAATCATCCACCAGCACCATCTGCGTGCGCTCGTCCGGTTCCTGTGTGAAAAACGGCACCAGTTCATCGTGTACGCGCTCGGCAATGGTCAGCGCGTGTTGCGCCATCTGATCGTAGCGGGCCGGATAATGCAGCTCGAAATGCGCTGACGTGCGGGTCTGCCAGTTGGTATCCGTGCGATCCCAGGCGGCCGGAATAGCCAGTCCCTGACGACTCAGCAGAGTGAATAACAACAACAGTATTGCACGACAGATAACAGCTCCGTTCATGGCCCGGCTTCCCTGAAAAATGGTTGCCCGAAAATAGCGGATTCGTATGACAACAACAACTGCAACAACAAGCACAACAACAACCGTCCCACGCTGCTTGCCGCACGGATTAGGCTGACATAGAGTAGAGATCTGCAGGCACTTACCAATGCGCCTGACAGCAGGGAAAAACCGGTCACCGATTGCGATAAAAAACCTGTTCACAGCCGGGAGAAATATCATGTCATGGTCAGACATTTATCGTCGCTACGCCCGCTATAACCGGACAATGAATCAGCAACTGCTTGAGGCCTGTATGCCCTTAAGCCGTGAGCAACTGGAAAAATCCTGCGGTCTTTATTTTGACTCACTGCTTGGTACCTGGAATCACCTGCTGGTAACCGACATTCTCTGGCTCAAACGTTTATCTCTTATTTTTCCCATCCTTGAAGAGCTGCATGATCTGCCCACTCCGGGCGCATTAAACGTGATCTTCGCCCCCGATCTGAACAGCCTGCGTCCACTGCGCGAACGCCTCGACGATACCTATATCCGCTGGTGCGATCTGCTGCGTGCCGATGACGCCCGCGATGTATTGCAGTACACCAACAGCCGCGGCGAAGAGATGGCCAAACCACTGGATCTGGTGCTGCAGCATATATTCAATCATCAGACTCACCACCGCGGTCAGATCACGGCTGAACTGAGCCGCCTGGGAGTCGACTTCGGTATTACCGACCTGCTGCTGACTGCGGATCTTAATGACTGAGTACCGGCGGAGCGGACCGGTGAAAATAATAACAATAATAAAAAGTTGCTAAGGAGCAGCCGTGCTTAACCCTAATATCTGGCGCAGTCAGCAACGTGATTTTCATTGGCAGGGACTGCGTGTCGGCTTTCACGATGAAGGGCAAGGTCCGGCACTATTGTTATTGCATGGTCTGCCAGGCAGCAGCTGGGACTGGCACCGTCTGTGGCCGATGCTGGCCGGACAGTTCCGCCTGATCTGCCCCGATCTGCCCGGCTGTGGTGACTCCGATAAACCCTCCGAATACAGTTACCGCTTACAGGATCAGGCTCAGCTGGTGAGTGATTTACTCGGGCACCTTAATATCCGCCAGTGCCAGATTATCGGCCATGACTACGGCGCCAGCCTTGGCCGCCAGCTGCTTAAGTCCCCCGGCGATATCGAATTTGGCCGCTGCAGCTGGATTGCCGCTCGCCGCGGCGGCGAAGCGCGCTACTTTCTCTGGCGTGAACTCTGGCTCGCCGGACCGCTGGGCCCACTGCTCAGTCACTGCATCAGTGAAGGTCTGTATGGTCGTTATCTGGAAACCCTGAGTGGTCCTTTCACTCCGATAAGCAGTCAGACCCGGCAGGACCTGTGGCAATTATTATGTGCCCATCAGGGGCTGCAGGTTTTGCCGCAGCTGCTGCACTATCGTTATGAACTGCCACTCAGCAGCGAAACCAGTATGGCCAGCAGCAATACGCAGCAGTACATCGACGGAGAATATGATCCACTGAGCAGACACAGCAAAAGCTACGGCGCGCTGCGGGTAAAAACCGGTCACTTTCCGCATCTGGAAGATGCTGAACATCTGGCCATGCTATTAACGGACTTTCATCGTGATAATGATGCCGGCAGTCAGGCGGTCTTTCAGAACCTGCTCAACGGTCAGTAACAGTAAGCAGCAGGAACATCAGAGAAAACGCAGACTTTCAGCGGCAATAATGGCCAGCAACGCCAATACAAACCAGCCCCAGTGACGGAACACCGGCTGCGGCAACGGATCAGTGATGGCATTGGCCTGATCGTACTCCAGCATCAACCGCCGCCCCGCCTCGTAATCAACGTCGTTCACCAGAACCCGTACATAATTCTGCACCGGCAGCTCACCCAGACCACCCGTCAGGTGAGCCCCTTCGATAAATCCCTGAATACGATGCTGCTCAAGCAGCCCGAGCACCAGATGGGCTTCCAGTGTATCCGCAGCCTGGTAAACACACTTCATTCATCGGCCTCATACGTCAGGGATTCAGATAGGATTCTGCCCTGCTCAGCGAAAAACGGTAAATCGGATAAGGTCCGGCAGCGAGAATCTCTTCACGACTGTGGCCGATCACCTGATGCAAAGCGGAACAGGTAACATAAAGATAGTCGCCCTGACGGCTGAAGCCATCCGGCCAGCGCAGATCCACACTGCGCAACAGCGTCTGTAATTCACCATCCGGCGTGCGGCGCACAATCGCTGAATGTTCCAGATCAGACAGATAGACATTACCGGCGGCATCCATTGCCATACCATCGGTCATGGTTTTCGCACCCAGGCTTTCCACGCGGGAGCTCAGCGTTGCATGGGGCAGTTCTGTATCAACAAGATCCGCCACCCGGATACGGTACAGCTGGTCAGCCGCAACGGCAGCAAAGTACAGCCACTCATTGGCGTCATCCAGTGCGATACCATCCACCCCCGGATTAACCGTAAAAAGTCCGTACAGGGTCATCGCCTGGCCCTGCACCACGGGTTCAAACTCTCCGGCGCGAACGCTGACATCGCTCTGCAGCAGGCGGCGGCTGCTGTTGCTGATCCGGTCGTACACCACCAGAGCAGGGGTGCGTGCCAGCAGGCTGGCATCAGTGATAAAGAAATAGCGGCCATCGGCGCTGATGCGGAAATCATTGGCGTGGGCGCCCAGCGGAAACACATCGCGTGGAAAGCGATAGCTGTGCAGCAACTCGCGGCTGTTAATATCAAAGGCCAGCAGACGTACGCTGTTCAGCGCATGACGGCCATTATCCAGCAACCACAATTCATTGTTATGCAGGCGCAGCGACAGCACTTCATTCAGCGCACCTTCTTCGCTGCCGCCGGGTTGCCATTGTAACGACGGGAAAGCACTGACTTCGCCATCCGCCCATAAAGCGACGTTGGTTTTTGGTGAGGCTTCCGGGTGAAAGGTGAAGAAGATCCGCTGATCAGCGGCCACCGCCAGATTTCCGGGAGGTTCAGGCAGGCTGGCGACCAGCTCCAGCTCGGTCGATGGCAGACGCGGTGCGCCACTGCGATCCGGGAATGAAGCACTTTCTACATACACCTGGCGCAGCGTGCCAAACAGCAGGACCAACAACAGCAATACAGCAATAATCCAGCGACTGATCATGACGACTCCTTTGTTATTTTTAATCTGGACGGACAGTCATTCGCGGAGCACAAAGTAGCAAAGTTTGCCGCCCAATGGAAAACCTGCGCCATATAACCGCGCAAGACCACTCCCGGTAATCCAGCTGTGCTACCCGCACTGCAGCACATAGGGTAAAGTGCCGCGTTTTATCCGGGGGCCGGTGATCACACCGGGCATGCAGTGGATCTCGATATTCTTTACCTCGATAACGAACTGGTCGTTATCAACAAACCCAGCGGCCTGCTGGTACACCGCAGCGAAATTGACCGCCATGAAACCCGTTTCGCCCTGCAGCTGCTGCGTAATCAACTGGGGCAACGGGTATACCCGGTACATCGTCTGGATAAACCCACATCCGGTGTTCTGGCTTTTGCCCTGAGCCAGGAAATGGCCAGCCTGATTACCGACCAGTGGCGCCAGCGCGCCGTAGATAAACGTTATCTCGCCATCGTCCGTGGCTGGATGCCCGAGTTTATCCATCTCGATAAACCCATGGCACCACCGGTCGATAAATACGCCAAACATGAAAGAATCAAACCCGAGCAGGAAGCCATCACTGATTTCCGCTCGCTGGCCCATGCCGAAATTCCGGTCTTTATCGATAAATACCCGCAGTCGCGTTATTCGCTGGTCGAGTGCATTCCACACACCGGACGTAAGCACCAGCTGCGCCGTCACCTGAAACACCTCAGCCATCCGATCATCGGTGACGCCCGTTATGGCAAAGGCCGCCACAGCCGCTATTTCCGCGATCAGTTGCAGGCGCCACGCTTGCTGCTGCACGCCTCACAGCTGACCATGAGCCACCCTGTCAGCGGTGAAACGCTGGTATTCAATGCCCCATTGGATGGCATCTGGCGGCGTCTGGTTCAGCACTTGGACTGGTACGACGCCCTGCCAGAAGCATTGCGTTTCAATGAGCAGGATACGCCGCATCCATCGCTGGATTGTTTCCTGAATGTCACGGATGAGGACGACGAAGAGAGCGTCTGAAGGGCCGGAAAAACCATCCACAACGGCGCCGGGTCGCGCCGTTTCTGGTTTTCTTTGGGTTATCAACAAAAACTGTGGGTAATTCTCTGGGTAAGTTTCTGATAAGTGCCACAAATCCAGTATTCATGCGGCTTCAGGTCAGATTGGCTGAAATAACAACAACAGCCAAATCTTATATAATTCAATGGCTTATATACTCCCTCCCGATTTGTTTCAGTTTTTTGACTTTTGAATGTCCGTTCAAAAAGAGAGACCCAGCGATGTGCATAACCACTCGGAGGTATATTTTTTAAGTCAAGGGAAAAACAATGCCAGTTGCGCTGAAAATGTCCTCAGTGCCCAGCAGGAAGGGCTGCCAAAATGTCCACAATTTCTGTGCATAA
Source organism: Thalassolituus sp. UBA2009 (assembly GCF_002335285.1). Taxonomy (NCBI): domain Bacteria; kingdom Pseudomonadati; phylum Pseudomonadota; class Gammaproteobacteria; order Oceanospirillales; family Oceanospirillaceae; genus Thalassolituus; species Thalassolituus sp. UBA2009. Next base: position 32,644 of record NZ_DDCJ01000143.1, on the reverse strand, counting down.
CTTTGTGAGTAAGCTCTTGGAAAGTATCCCTGTTTCGCATAAACAGAGGCCCCACCTTAGATTGATCACTTTTTAACCAACATTAAAAATCCTTATTTTTCAACGACTTATAAAAATCAATAGTCATTTTGCCTATTTTCAGGCCAAATTTCTCCGGAATGAACAAGCCTATGGCCCAGTGTGCATAAGATGCATCATCTGAGTTCATCCTGCGCCAAAATAGAGCCTCCGGTTGCACCAGACCCGCCCCCGTCACTCAGCCTGAGAATAAAAGGCCTAGACGGTAAGTAATCACTTCCCTTAAAAATCTGTGGATAATTCAGGGGGTAAATTCTGAAAAAAGCCGCTGCCATCTGAGCGATGGAATGAAGAGCCAGCTCATAGGCTGCAATCGGTCAGAAAATATCCATAGAAAACAGACTGTTATAGTTTTAATACAAAGGTACTAATTTAATGGGGTGAATGTGAAGTAAATCGGTGCGCTGTGCATAACCTTGCAAAAAGGTATAAAAAAACCTCCCGCAGGAGGTTTTCAGGTATTCCAGTAAACGATACTGAAATTACATCACGCCGAGGCGACGGGCGAGATCATCTGCCGGCATATAACCGGGGAACAGACGGCCATCATCAACCACGATCGCCGGAGTACCGGTTACACCCACTTCCTGGCCAAGATCGTACTGGGCAGCAATAGGAGCACCACAGTCTTTGCTCTTGTCCATCATCGCCACAACCTGTCCCTGCAGGGCACGGTACTGGTCTTCCAGTTCTGCTGAACCACCAGACTGGCGCAGACGCTGACCCAGCATATTCATGTCACGCTGAGTGTTCTTCATGCTGGTCATTGCGGACTTGCGATCAGCCTGACACCAGACATAGTTAATCTTGCGATAGGAATCGGTCAGCTCGCCATTGCGCGGATCTTTGATACCGGCACGTGGATAAGCCAGATAACGCACAGTAATACCCAGCTCGTTCAGGCGTGGGATTTCCTGATGCAGCTTCTGGCAATAGCCACAGTCAATATCGGTAAAGACGTTGATCAGGGCTTTCTGTTCACCCTTGGCTTTGAATACAACCGTCTGACTGTCAGTGACGGCCGCCAGGCGCTCAGCACGCTTCGGATTGTTACGGTTCTGGGTGATGTTCTGCGGACCTTCGGCACTCAGCTCATACAGCTCATCACGGTAAATAAAGTGACTCAGATCCGGTGTCATGTGCATAACAGAACCGTCAATCAGGACCACTTCCAAAATCTGGTTGCCAGCCAAAGGCGCAACTTCACGTACCTGCAGACGCGGACCGAAAGCCTGCACCAGTTTGGCTTCGACCTGCTTGTCGAGCGGCAGCGCTTTGTCAGCGGCGGCGCCCATTGCCGGTAACGTCAGGCTCAGGCCCAGCGCGGCGGCTAAAAGTGTTTTCTTCATTACTGCAACCTTTACGTCATCATTCAGGCTTGGAGGCCCAGAGCCCTTGTTTGTTCCGGGCCCTACCCTTTCAAATGCGCCTGCCAGTGTCAAGAAAGTAAGTGTCAAACCAGACAGCAGTATATCAGCCGTACGTGCTTTTCTGATGACAAACACTGCACAGATATAACAACAAACATAAAAACGGGCATAAAAAAACGGGCCAGAGGCCCGTTTTTTCTGCAAGAGAAGGATTAAACCTTTTCTTTGATACGTGCAGACTTACCGCTACGCTCACGCAGGTAGTACAGTTTCGCCTGACGCACGTCACCGCGACGTTTAACAGCCAGGCTGTCAATCATCGGGCTGTGAGTCTGGAAAGTACGCTCAACGCCCACACCGTGGGAGATTTTACGTACAGTGAATGCAGAGTTCAGGCCACGGTTACGCTTACCGATAACTACGCCTTCGAACGCCTGCAGACGCTCACGGTTACCTTCTTTTACTTTAACCTGCACAACAACGGTATCACCGGTGCTGAATGCAGGGATGTTGTCTTTCAGCTGCGCATTTTCAATCTGCTGAATGATTGGGTTCTTGTTGCTCATTGTTCGCTCCTTAACAGTCTGCTGAGTTCTGTTCTAGCTCTTGCAGATACTCTGTCAATAACCTTTGTTGCTCGTTTGTCAGTTCCAGCGCTTCCAGTAAATCCGGTCTGCGCTGCCAGGTTCTGCCCAGTGACTGCTTAAGGCGCCACTGGCGGATCTTTTCGTGGTTGCCACTCAGCAACACGTCCGGTACGGCCTGCCCTTCGTAAACTTCCGGGCGGGTGTAATGTGGACAATCCAGCAAGCCTTCCATAAAGGAGTCCTGCTGTGCCGACTGGTCATGCCCCAGCACGCCGGGTACCAATCGGATCACGGCATCCATCAGCGTCATGGCAGCCAGTTCGCCACCACTGAGAACAAAATCGCCAAGAGACCACTCTTCGTCGACTTCGCGCTCAATCAAACGCTCATCAATACCTTCGTACCGTCCGGCCACCAGAATCAGTTTGTCGCGCTGAGCAAGCTCTAACACGCCGGCCTGATCCAGCTTGCGTCCCTGAGGTGATAAATAAATCACCTTAGCGCCTTCCCCCGCGGCCGTTCTGGCTGCGTGGATGGCATCCTGCAGAGGCTGAATTTTCATCAGCATGCCGGGGCCGCCGCCGTATGGACGATCGTCCACGGTCTGGTAGTTATCGTAGGCGAAATCACGCGGATTCCAGCATTCGATACTCACTTTTTCCTGTTTGACTGCCCGCCCGCTGACACCATGGTCGGTGAGTGCGCGGAACATGTCAGGAAAGAGGGAAATAACCCCAAACCACATAATTACAACACCGGGCTTAAAAATCCGGGTCCCAGTCAACCTGGATTTCACCGTTATCCAGATCAACTTCAAGAACGATTGTTTCTGCGTATGGAATCAGACGTTCGCGCTTATCAATGCTGCCTTCGCAACCTTTTACGCTCATCACCTGATTACCGCCGCCGGAATCAAACAGTTCTTTCACCTGGCCCAGCCACACGCCGTCGGTGTTAACCACCTTCAAGCCTTCGAGCTGGAACCAATAATGTTCGTCTTCTTCGAGTTCCGGTAACTCCGAAGTAGGTACACCGATTTCAATCTGGGATAACGCCAGAGCGGCATCCCGGTCGGTAATTCCTGCCAGAGCTACAGCCAACCCTTTTGGCTGGAGTTTGCTGTCGGTCACCTTGAATTCGCGCCACTGTCCGTTAATACGTAACAGCCAGGTCGGGTAATCCAGGATGTTGGTCATGGGATCTGTGTACGAATACACCTTCACCCAGCCTTTAATACCAAATGCGGTGGTTACTTTACCGAGGACGGTGATTTCCTCACCCGCAATCTGGTCGTTCAACATCAGAACTCCGGTCGTCGCCAATTAAGCCTGAGCTTTTTTGGCTTGCTTCAGTAAGCTAGCTACGCGATCAGTTGGCTGAGCACCTTTGGCCAACCAGTATTCAACGCGTTCCGCATCGATGCGGAAAGCAACTTCCTGGCCGCGAGCAACAGGGTTAAAGAACCCAACGCGCTCGATAAAGCGACCGTCGCGAGGGCTACGCGCGTCAGCTACGTTAATGTGATAAAAAGGACGTTTTTTAGAGCCACCACGGGCCAAACGGATTACTACCATAGTTTCAGATCACTCCGATCGTTTATCAAGGGACAGGTTTTGGGATCGCCTGCCGTTCATCAACTCATCTGCCCCAACACCATTACAGCGGCATGTTATGCACGCAAACATGGCATCCAGCCAGACGAGACCTAATAAAAGGGCGCGTAGTGTATAAAATCTGCCCTGCTGCCACAAGCATTCATTCACGCCTCAGACAGCACTGTCTTTGAGTTTGTTACGGTACAGCCATTGTTTAACCAGCAGCGCGGTCAGCGGGAAGGTCAGAATGTACAGGGCCACCACCGTCCAGCTCAGATCCAGCCACCAGCCAAGTATCAGAGCAACGCCAACAGCCGAGTCGATCTGATCAAGGGCGATAAACCAGTAACGCTGTTCTTCCGGCACCTGCCCCGGCGCAATGCCCAGCCGGCGCTTAAACCAGGAATTGGGCAATTCGCCGAGAATATAGCCAGCGCCGGCAACCGCACCGGCCAGCAGCAGTGAGTAACCACTCCACACGGTCGGCCAGCCCAGCGCCTGAAATATCAGTTCCAGTGGCCACAGACAGAGCGCGCCCAGCGCCGTCAGCAGCGGCACCAATAAAACGCCGCGCCAGGTTTTGTTGGCACCAAAGGCCGATTTCCACACCGGCCGGGCAAGAGAAGGCAGCACGTCATTGCTGACACACCACATATGCGCCACACCGCCAATCACCACCGGCACCTGCAGGTACAGCGCCATCAGCAGCGGATGCAACGGCGCCTGTGTGCCCTTAGCCGCCAGCGTGGTGGCGCACAGCAGCGAGAAACCACCCAGCGTAATCCACAGCATCTGTGCCAGTGAGGTGAACTTAAAGAACGGCCGGGCGCGCAGCATCTGTACCGAAAACCACAGCAGCACCAGCGCCAGCAGGCCTTTAATAAAGGCAGTCCAACCCAGCCAATGCTCCAGCAATACCAATGGCGCAATAATCAGCAGACTCCAGAATACCGGCATGCCCAGATAGGCCGGACGGGCGCTGCCCTTACTCGCATCCTCAATATTGCCGGTCTGATTGAATACCGACAGACGGATACAACCCGCGGCGACCATAGTCACCAGCGCCACGGCATAAGCACCATCAAAACCCCACTGCAGTAAAATCAGCGCCGGACTGACCAGATAAATCAGCACGTCCATAAAACCATCGAGGTAACGACCAAACTCACGGGTCAGCCCCCAGCGCCGGGCCAGCAAGCCATCCAGCGCATCGGCGGTCATCGCCAGAAACAGCAACGCCAGCGCCGTCAGCAGCTCCTGTTGCAAGGTAAAAAACAAGGCCAGCAAGGTCAGCGGAACACTGCTCAGGGTGATCAGATCAACCCGGTTCAGGCGGATAATCCAGCCACCGGCCGGTAAACTGCTCATATTGATGTACTCTCCGTTTTGTTCCAGGTAACCACCATGTCGGTACGGCCTGCAGCCGCCATCTGACGCAGCAGCGGACGGTCAATCTTGCTGTTGTGGCGACCATCCACCGGCATGTACTTCAGTCTGGCAACCTGCCATTCACCGGCCGGCAGCAAAGCCAGCAACGCACTTTTCAGGTTTTCCAGAGGCTCGTCACAACACAGGAACAGCCAGCTCTGCTGTTCATAGCCAATCAGCGCGCTGCGCTGTACACCGGCCAGCGCATCCAGCTGTTGCTCCAGCCAGAGCGGCTGCAAACGGCGCTGGCTGCCAAGCTGCACCGCATCTTTTACCCGGCCACTGAGCCACAACCTGCCCTGTTCATCGAGCCAGCCGGTATCGCCGGTACGGTGCCAGACCAGGCTATCGGCGCGCGGGATTTTGTTTTCTGCATCGGCCTGAGGGTTGTGGTAATAACCACGCAGCACATGACGGCCGGCGACCAGAATTTCGCCCTCTTCGCCCACATCACAACGGCCATCCCGCACATGATGTTCATTAACAGGGCTTTCGTTAACCAGACTTTCATTGAGAAGGGCATCGCTGTTTGCAGGCAGATTGCAGATCAGCACATCGGTGTCTTCGGCAATATCGCCCACCAGCAAAGCGGCCACACCGGGCTGCCCGTCACTGTGCAGATAATCCTGTAGCAGCAATGAGGCGATGGGCTCAGCTTCGGTGGAACCATAGGCAATACGCGCATAGGCATTGGGGAAGACCTGCAACAGATCGCGCGCCAGCAGCTGACTGACCGGCGCACCGCCAATTACCAGACTGGTGATCTGCGGTAAGGTCGTCTTACGCAGTAACAGCTCATCACAAAGGGCGCGGAAATAGGCCGGCGCACCACTGATGCGGGTAACACCCTGCTGCTGCCAGCGTGTCAGAACCGCTGCCGCATCCACCTGTGCCGGAGCGGCCAGATCCACCTCTGGCAAACAGCTGCTCATGCCGCAACTGAGGTTATGCAGCACCATCACCGGGAAACACGGGCTGTCACGCTCGCCATCGGCATCCGGCCAGTGATGGCGAATCGCGGCATGCTGGGCATCCAGACTGGCATGAGTCCGGTCGGCGCCTTTCGGCCGGCCGGTACTGCCGGAGGTAAAAGAAATAAGACCGTGATCGCCTGTGGGAGGCACCGCCAGCTGCGGCCATGTGCCGCTATCAACAGACGCCAGCTTGCCCTTAAACGCCGCCAGCGCTTTACTCAGCGAACGACTTCCTAACGTTGTCCGGTCAATACTGAAGCGCTTTAAAGACCAGAGCTCAGGAATCAGCCAGAACCAGCGCAACAGCGCCTGCATACTGACAATCGCCACCGGGCGGGCATCGGCCAGTGCCATACGGATTTTCTTGCGGCCCATGCCGGTATCGATAAACACCGCCACCAGACCGGAGGCCAGCAAACTCAGCACCACCGCATACAGGTCAACCGACGGCCGGGCGATCACCACCACCCGCTCGCCGGGCTGCAATCCCTGCTGCTGCCACAGTAACTGCAACGCACTCACACGCTGCATCAGCTCACCATAGGTACATTGCTCAGCGCCCAGACAACGACGCCCCTGCATTAATGGAATATCCAGCGCCAACCGCTGCGGATTACGCCGTGCCTCCTCAAGCACATGACGGCAGAAATTCAGCCCGCTCATATCAGCCTTCCTGAGCAGCCGCGCTGGCCAGCTGTTTGGTAAACAGACCATACACCCGCACTTCTTCGCCGTTGTGGGCATAACGCAGTGACGGATTATCTTCACGCACCAGAGCCGCAGCCACGCGCTGATAGTGAGGTGCCGCCCAGCAGGTCAGCTGCATCGACATCAGGGTGAACAGACCGGCCTGACGATAATCGGGATGAATAGCCCCTGTTTTCGCCAGCGCCAGACGCGGCTCAGGCAACAGTGCCGCATGCTGGGCGTAGCTGATATCCGCAGCCTTCATCAATGGGCCAGCAACTTGCAGCGGACTGTAATCCGGATAACACAGGAAAAATCCGGCAATGGCGCCGCTCTTATGCCGTACCAGTACCGACGACTGCGGGCAGAGCTTGCGCGCAAAAGGCTCACCACAGGCGGCGACAAACTGTGCTTCGCTGATCGGGCTGTAGGCAAAGTTCTGGCGGAACATACGGTCGATTAACGGATACAGCTCCGGCAGATTATTCATCCAGGTGTCGCCATCCAGACGGCTGACAATAAATTCACCCTGCAATTGCTGTAACGCCTGCGCCAGTGGTTTTTCCATCTGTCGCGCCAGTGCCGGTAAATTATTATTAATGCGGGTGTAATAGCGGTAATGAATGTCGTAACCCAGCGCCTGTAACTGCTCGCCATAACTGAGCGGATTATAGGGTTCGCCGGCAAATACCGGTCCCGGCATACCGCCTTGCTCGTCGGCTAAGCGCAAACGGTACGGGCCGTAGGTATTAAAATTAATCGGCCCGTAAATACGCTCCGCCCCCTGCTCCGCGGCCCAGCGCTCAAAGCGGGCGAATAAATCCCGCTGCGCATTCAGTACCGTGTCGTTGTCGCCGCTGTTTTCCCAGAAACCGAAATAGGCAACGGCTTCATCATTAATACGCTGCTCGGGATTTAAAAAACCGGCTAAACGACAACCTTCTGCCGTTTCTGCCCAGGCACGGCCAGTGCGGAAATAATCATTTTCCGTACTGAACTGACGGCGCACTGCGGCTTCGTCTTCACCCAGCCAGAAGGTATCGTTGCTATAACGCTCACGGGCAATACGGAAAAACTCATCACTCAGTTCCGGGATGCTGTTCATGCCACCGACTCCTCGGCCGCAGACACAGACTCGGCGGCATTAAATTCCAGCCGTTCTACACGGCCACTGGAACCATCCATGCGCACCAGCTCCTGGTCGGCCAGTAATTTGGTTAACCCCGGAATGCCCACCACCGCAGGAATTCCCAGCTCACGGGCCACCACCGCCGAGTGACTGAGGGTTGAGCCACGCTCCACCAGAATACCGCCAGCGGTCGGGAATAACGGTGCCCAGCCCGGATCGGTACGTACGGTGCAGAGAATCTGACCATTTAAATTCAGCTCATCGTCCGGCGAGAAAATCAGCCGTACTTTTTGCTCAACAATACCCGGATAACAACCGGTGCCCTGCAGACTGCCATCGGCGGCTGCGGTTTCTTCCTGAGCATGCGGATATTCAAAGCGGTTATTGCAGTACAGTGGCCCACGGGTGTGGAAATGATGCGGCGGTTCATCCGCTTCGTAAGACGCGAACTCCGCACGACGGATTGCCACCAGCGGTTTTAAATCAGCAGTCACCGAGCGGCCATCGGCATAGGCGTAGATTTCTTCCAGAGTCAGATAAAAAATATCCTCGGCCTGCTCCAGCTGTGAATAAAACGCCAGCTGCTCACCGAGCTGACGGAAAATATCGCGGTACAGACCAAACATACGGGTACGCGCCAGACGCATGTTTTCGCGGTTGCGGATGGCATCGCGCAGGCGGCTTAAATCACGCTGGAATTTTTTTAAGCCACGGCGACCAAATTGCTTCTGCAACGCTGGTAATACGGCCTGCTCTGCTTCGGCACGGAAACGGGCTTCGTTTTCGGCCAGTGTCGCCAGGGTCAGATCGTCACGGCTTAAAAAGTTTTTCAGCACCGCAAACATAAAGGAAGCGTCCTGACGCAGCGTTACCGACTCCAGCTTCAGCTCGCCCATGGTGCGGTCGCCGTAGAGTTCAATGTACTGCAGACAGCGGCTGTGGAAATCCGGGAATTTTAATTGCAGCAGAACCAGAAGCTGATCGTTTGGCTGATCTTTTAAGCACGCCAGCAATTCCGGCTGCGTACGCGCTTCATCGCATAAACGCAGCAGGAATTTGGTAGGTTCAGTACTTTCGATGCCTTCTTCACCGGACAGCAGGTTGTTCTGTACCAGCGCCGGATTTTCTACGCCGAGTTTTTCCAGCCAGCGGTGTACCTTGCCATTCATCATCATTACGTAAAAATCGTTAACGATGGGCGTGGTCCAGTTATTCAGCAGGGTTTTATCCAGCGTACGGCTGAGGCTGATTAATGCATCCATGCTCAGGCTGTGCAATTTATTGCGCTCGACCCGGGCATATTCAGCGGCAAAGTGCGCGCGGAATTCAGCCACCAGTTCATCCATACGGCGGAAACGGCTGAGCATGGCAAACAATGCGCGTAACATCTGCGGCAGGCGTGCCAGTTTTTCGCGGCCACTCAGTTCGCGATCCTGAATCAGATCCACCGGATCGGTCAGGCCCATCATGCGTTCCATATCGGCTTTATTGGTACGGAAAGATGGCAGAAATAATAAACCGCGATACCAGTTGTTAATGTTGTAATACACCCGGCCACGAATCAGACCGAGCATATTTTCCAGCATATCCTGATGCTGCTGAACCACATGTTCACGCACCCCCAATAAACGCAGGGTTTGCTCGTATACGGTTTTATAAGCGCGGTTGGCAAAGCTGAAAGTCAGCGGTGTGGTTACCCCACAATAGGATTCCTGAATATTGGAATTATCCCAGACCTGCAGACGGTCGGTGTCGGGGTTCTGTTCCGGTAAACGCGTCACCGGACGCGCCTGCAGAATATAAAAGGCACCGTCTTTCAGACACCATTCAATATCCTGCGGTGCGAAATAGGCTTCCGCAATGCTGCGTCCCAGATCGCGCAGGGCAAAAATTTGCGTGTCGGTTAAACAGGCAACGGTACGTTTATCGGCGGCCACTTCCTGTTCACGGGTGCCGCCCTGTTCAGCATCCTGCACCAGACACAGGTCTTTATCGTTGACCTGTACGCTGAGTTCATTGCTGTTTAAACGCACACTGATTTCATCGGCATTGCAGTGGCCGGAAACCAGACCTTCACCACAACCCCAGGTAGCCGAAATAAAAGCTTCGCCACGATCACCATTAACCGGGTTGGCGGTGAACATCACACCGGCAACATCGGCATCAATCATGCGCTGAATAATCACTGCGGCATTAATATCGGTCAGGCCCAGACCTTTCTGAATGCGATAAGCCAGAGCACGGGCATTAAAGGCACTCTGCATCACGGTAATAATGGCCGCGGCAATCTGCTCTTCACCACGCTGATATAAGCAGCTGTCCATTTGTCCGGCAAAAGACGCCCCTTCAGCATCTTCCCCCACCACCGATGAACGCACCGCCCACCAGCCATGTGCCAATGCATCGCTGCCAATGGCTGTGCGCACATCGTCGGCAATGGCAATTAATAAACCGCCATCGCGGATTTTCTGCTGAATCCCCTGAGCAACCTGCTCCAGCGCGCTGCTGTCGGGTTTATCGCCCAGTGACGCCAGTTCGGTTTCAATCCACTGTTCAAGATTCAGCGAGCGTAACTGTGCACGGAAAGCCGCAACGGGTACCACCCACCATTGCGGCACCTGAAGACTATTAATCGCCAGAGTCTGGCGGCTTAAAAATGCCAGGTTAAAGGCTTTGCCACCGACCTGATCAGCACTCAGCGCTGCGGCCTGCAGCGCATCCAGACAATAATTAGCCGGGCTGTTTACAGTGTCTTTTTTCACAGGCTTTGATCTCCGTTTTCCAGACGCTGAATTTCCAGATCCAGCAGACGACGGAAGGTACGCACCACCCGCTCCATAAACGGATAATGACGGAAGGTATGTGCCATTACATACATAGGTACACGGTTAACAACCAGATCCCACAGTGTCAGGGTAAAGCCATAACGCCATTGTGCAGCATCCAGCGTAACGCCAGCGGCCTGTTCCAGTTGCACACGGTGACGCTCAATTAAAGCTTCCACCAGCTGCGGATCAAAATCCGGATTCAGGGTAAATACCAGCAATTCAGCCAGATCGTGTTGCGGTGCCTGAACGGTCGCCAGTTCCCAGTCGTAAGCGCAGAGTGTCAGTTCACTACCCTGACGACGGAAGGCAATATTGCGCGGATTAAAATCGTTATGGATCAGGGTTTTCGGTAAGGCATCCAGCTGCGGATACCACTGCTCCATGCTGTACACGCGATCGCGGAAGCGCTCCATATCACCGGCACTGAACCACTCCGGGAATTCCTGCTGGGCGTGGGCACCAAGCATTTCCCACAGGCGGGTTTTTTCCAGCATATTGGCGGTATTCGGTGCGTCGCAGATCCAGTCCTGAGTCAGCAGTTCGTCTTCGCGGTTCAGCCAGATACTGTGCACCTGAGCAATGCCATCAACGGCGGCATTAAAGTGTTCGGTCGTCCAGCCGGAAGTGTCGTCAGCGGAATCCATTAATTCCAGACCGTCGAGATATTCCTGCACCAGAACATAGGCTTCACGTGAGGCATCCGCCCAGGCCATATAGGTGGTCGGAGCAACACGGCGGAAACGTTCATCCTGCTGCGCCATCACTTCCAGCTCACGCACATGACAGCCACGGAAACCAACATGCTTGCGGAATTCGTTGTAAGCATGCGCCAGACGGGCATCACACATCGACGCCATAGAGTTAAGCATCAGGATAACTTCGTCATCCAGCGGCTTCACTTTAACCATTACATCCAGCGTCTGATCGGCATCGTCCAGTGTCAGGCGGAACGGATAATGGCCAACCAGCTTATTGATTTTATGTGCTGTCAGTTCGGTAATAATACTGCTGCCTTTACCCGACAGGCTCAGACTCTGCTGCGCACTGACCTGCACGTTGCGGTTTAAACCCTGTGATAATGCACGGCTGAAAAACTCCGGATTTAAATCACCGAGTTTTAACCATTCTACCGGGCGGTTACGGCCGAGTTTTTCGTGAGCGCGGGCAAACTGGTCGCTGGCAATGGCCGACAGCGTGGATAAATCCAGCGCCAGACAGTAACCGGCAATCACTTCGGCCAGTTTATGCGCACAGCCGGGGCCAGCACAGCCAATCATCTGCAGGCATTCTTTCTGCTGCGGCAGACTGGTGCCGCCGCCGACCGTACCGACCACCAGACTTGGCAGGCGCAGCGTGGCGTAAATCGCATTATCATCGGTCATTTCCATATGCAGCTGGCCGATGGCCGACTCGTGTACACAGGCAATGTCCTGACCGGTGGCAGTAAACATCGCACCGATCACGTTGGCGATATTAATATTCAGACCGACCATGCCGGCCGCAATACTGCCGCCAACAAAATGGTTATAGGCGGTGAACAGTTCGCGCGCGCTGACTTTTAATACTTTACGGCAGACATCATCGCTGAGTACGGCTTCTGCCAGTACGCGCACACCACGGCCACGCAGGAAAGAGTTATAGGTAACTTTTTTATCGTTGGAAAGGTTGGCCTCAACCATAAAGTTTTCAAACTCTATCCCTTCGAAAGCACGCATTTCGGCCAGAATCCACTGGCACGCCTGCCAGGTGCAGGTGGTGGTCATATTCTGACCCGCAGCATCACCGGTTTCATACACAAACTGTACGTGCACCGTGCGGCCCATTAATTCAGTATGCACTTCCACCAGATTGGCATAGTTCGAATATTTACGGGTTTGGGCAGCAATTTCGTTCTGATGGTCTTTTACCCATTCGGCAAAAAATAACGCCGAAGATAAATCGCTTAATACGAACACCGGTACACGCAGCATACGCTGACCCAGTACCCGAACATTCACACCACCGGCACGGGAAATCGCTGTGGCACCACGGGTAGCCGATGCCACCAGTGCACCTTCAGAAGTTGCCATAGGTGCATAAAATAAACCGTTCGCATGTTCGCCACGGATATGCAATGGCCCGGCCACACCCACCGGAATTTCTACAGTACCGATTAACGCTTCGATATTACTGACCAGCGCTTTCGGATCGAGAGTAATGTCCGCTACCCGCTCCATCGCCGCACCGGTTTCTGCGCGGACAAAACCCAGACGCTCCTGACGGGCCTCTTCGGTGTATAAACCACGCGCCGGTACTTTCGGCAACGTCAGTTCGTCGTATAAACGACCATCATCTTCTGCCGCACGCTGACGCAGTGCATAACTGATCTGCCACAGCTGACGGCTGTTTTCGGCGGTGTTTTCACCATCGGTATCGTTACGCAATACCAGACGCCATAATTTAGAATTCTGCGCGACTTCCAGTTTGCTGATGATTAAATCGCGCAGCACATATTCTTTGTCGGCCAGAACCAGAGTCACCGTGGTAAAGGCAGCATCCAGCTGCCATTGTTCGCAGGGCTCGGCCAGCACGCATAAATGGCTTTTGGAAACATCCACGGCTTCGGCATTGCGCCAGTTATCACCGCACTGCAGACGTACGCTGGCGTTCTGTTCAGGGCTGAATTCATAACGGGCTTGAGTAGTATAAACGCGGGCCTTTTTCATACGGCAGCTCCCAGCAGGTGAATGTTTAATGCAGCGGCGATAATCACCACCAGATAGCCCAGCAACATCGTCAGGGCGACGGCTTTCTCGTTATTTTCACGGCCGCTTTCATGGGGGGATTGTTTGAATTTGAAAACAGCTTTAAGAGCCAGTACCAGAACCAGTACCAGCAATACGGCATAAACCACTAATACTGCGACATCCAGCAGCCACAGTAATACCAGCTGGTTCACCACCATGGCGCAGAACAGCGCAATGACCAGATTAGCGGCACCCTGCACGCCAAGGATGCGCGAGTAAGAATCGACCGTTTCGCGCTCCTCTTCCGGGCCACGGGTTTTACGGGTAATTTCAAAACAGAAGCCGCTGATAAACGCCAGGCTCATCATCGCCATTAAAGGTGCAGAATTCAGTAGCTGCATTACCGGCAGTTGTGGTTGTGCCATCGCCGCCAGCCAGAGCACGATCAGCGGCATAATCGCCATATGGCTAAGGGCATACAGCAGCAAACGTTTTTCCAGCCAGGCGCCACAAAAAAACTCGGCACCCATTAAACACAGGTAAACAAACATCACGGCCCAGACGATCAGGGTATCGGTACCCAGAAACAGGCTCCACAGCAGCTGGGCAATGACCGCAATAATGCCCAGACTTTTCAGATGCGTCAGAGTAATGCGGCCACTCTGCAGTACACGTTGCGGGTGGTTTTTAACATCCAGCTCGTAATCTTTATGTTCATCGAAAATACGGATGGTTAAAAACAACGACCAGGTAATCAGGCAGGAAACGATATCGCTCCAGTTAAAAAACCATTCGCCCTGACTGGCACGAACAACACTGGCGGTGACCAGATAAAGAATAAAAAACAGCAAGGCATTGGCGAACGGAAAACGTTCGTCCATCCAGGCGCGGATACGGCGCAGCAACGGCTCGCCGGCAATAACAGCAGAGTTAGTCATAGAGAGGTCTCATTAATTGAATAAATCAGAAAAATTCAGTCGCGATCCAACAGCATCAGCAACAAAGGTAAAAGAATAAGATCGGCCAGTAAGGCAACGATAACCGTCAGAGCCATCAGCCCACCCATGCCCCAGGTGGGCGAAAAAGGTGACAACAGCAACAGTGCAAAACCGGCGGCCAGTACCAGGCTGGTAATAATCATGGCCACGCCAACGGTAGAAAATGCGTATTCGATGGCCGCTTCGGTGCTTTCACCTCTGGCCCTGGCGCTGCGGTACTTGGCAAGAAAATGCACGGTGTCATCAACCACCAGACCAAGACTCATACAGGCAACAATGCTCAGCCCCAGATCAACATGGCCGCTGATATAACCCCAGATACCGTAGGCCAGCAGTGCCGGCAGTAAATTCGGCACCAGACTGATCAACCCGAGGCGTACCGAACGCAGTACCAGCATCATGACCGCCGAAATTAATACCAGCGCCAGTAATGTGCCCTGAAACAGGCTGATGCTGTTACGGTCAGAAATCTGGGCAAATACCATATCCAGCCCACTGCCCGGAGCGATACTCAGCGCCGGAGTATGTTCTGCCGCCCAGTCGAGTAACGCCTGATCAAAGGCCACTAATTCACGCGATGTACGCTTGAATAAATGCACGGTAAAACGGCTGGCGGTCTGATCAATAGTAAGACGCTCATTCAGACCCATGCCAAAAGGCAGAGACATTTCGTACAGCAGCATTGCCTGAGCGACCTGCTCATCGGAAGCGGGAATGCGGTAGTAATTTTTATCGCCATCATGCAGTGCCTGATTCAGTGTCAGTAATGGCTGATGCAGACTGTCAACAAAACCGACTTCGGCAAAGGTTTCCAGATGCTCAGCCAGTTGCTGCAACTGTTGCATAGGTTCGGTACGGTACAGCGAGCCACCATCCTGTGCCGCGATGCGGTACTGAATAAAATTAACGCCGTTAAGTTTATCGTTCTGCAGATCCAGTGCCTGGCGAACCGCAAAGGATTCATCGTAATACTGATGCCACTGTTCATTGAATTTCAGCTGACTGACACCTGCTGCCAGCATCGCTGAAACAATGACCGCCCCCAGCAGTAACGCCCGCGGATGCGGCTGCAATACCCGCTGCCAGAATGTCAGCAATAAACCACTGAGCCATTGTCCGGGATGCGCCAGCGTCCGGCCCGGCTGTATTTTTGGCTGTGGTAAAACACGCAATGCAGCAATAAACAGAGTCAGACTCAGCACCGCAGCTAACAACGCGGCAAAAGCGACTAAATTGCCCAGGTCGCGATATGGCGGAGACTCACTGAAATTCAGGCACAACAAACCAAACGCAGTAGTGATCGAAGTAATCCACACCGGACGAATATTGGATTTAACCGCTTCCGCCAGTGCAGGTACTTTGCTCATACCGGCACGCAGCCCATGCTGATAGGTCGCCAGAATATGCAGGCAGTCAGCAATTACGATAATCATAATCATCGATGGCACAACACCCACCACCGGAGTCAGGCGTGCCGTTGTCAGTCCCAGCGCACCGGCCCATCCCAGAGCACCAAAGGTCGCCATTACACTCAGCAGCGTCAGGGTTAATGCCAGAAAAGTACCGGCCAGAGAGCGGGTCAGAAAAAAGATACCGGCGAAAATCAGTAAATAACTGGCTGGAATCAAGGCTTCCATATCGCGCTCTACGGCTTCAGCCAGCGCCAGATTAATAATCGCCGTACCAAACAGCTGCACATCCAGATACTGCAATTCTGTGGCGGCGAGTAATTCACGGGTATAGGCGACCAGTTCGGCGGTTGCTTTTTCGTCACCGTCCGGTAATGAAAGGCTGACAATAATTAATGCCAGATCGCCGTCTTTATTGACCAGACGATTCAGCAGATCGGGCTGAGTCCGGATATATTCCAACTCACCCGCAATATCCCAAGCAGACGCTTGCTCGGGCCGATAGAAATCATCGATATTAATATTGTCATCAGCAGACTGAATACGCTGATAATTGGTAAGAGAATCTACCCGACGGGCGTAGGGAATTTCCCAGGCGGCCTGGGTGAGTTGCGCAATTTCATTCAGCGCAAGGGGATCAAGCACAGTGGCTGACGATGACGGCTGCAACAGAAACGTCAGCGTATCCTGTTTATTAAAATCCTTTTCAAGCTGCTCAAAGCTCAGCAGCTGCGGATTATCAGCACTGAAGTAAACCCGGAAGTCTGACACAAATGACAGCTTTGTCGCCCCTGTTGTCAGACTTATTATTAGTATCATGGCGGCAACAATAACCAGCCACGGATAACGCAGTGAGAATGACACGATAAAATCCTTTTAGCCTTGCTAAAAAAAACTGGCACATCGTTTGCCATCAGCGGCTTTAGAATAATCGTTGTAACAATGCCCGGAACGGCCGCGGATATTACCCAGAGCATTCCCTTAAGGCCAGAGACAGGAACAGAAAAAATAAGAATTAATGCAACTTATCCGACAATTTTTTACTGAGGACAAATAGCATCCGGAATGCAATCACGCATCCGGACAATATTACTCACCAATCAGGACAGCTGCGCAATATCTCAGACGTTGTTAACAAATTTATAAATCTAATAATAAAGAATTATATAAACAAATCCGGGGTGGATAATTACAGCAAAACGGGCCGCAGGAAACTTTCGGAAGCGGGCAGGTTTACCGGCCAGTTGCAGAATCGGCAACAAAAAAGCCGCAGCCGGAAAACTCCGCCTGCGGCTTTAATAACAACCGGCAATATTAATGAACAGCGGCTTCAGCCCCTGCTGCCTGCTTATCAGCCGAACGGATCGCCAGCGATGCCAAGGCAGCAACCATCAGGGTCAGCCCGAGCACAAAGAAAGCCTCGTTATAAGACATAACCATGGCCTGCTGAGTTACTTCCTTCATCAAGACACCATAGCTCTGATCGGCACTGCCCCCGCCGCTCTCCAGAGCGCCTCCGAGCAGGCGCAGGTATTCCGCCAGATTCTGACTGCCACTGACCAGCGTCTGCTTAAGCTCAGCCAGATGGTAATCGGTGCGTTCCGACAGCAGGGTTGCCAGCAGAGCAATCCCCACAGCGCCGCCCAGATTACGCATCACATTAAACAGCGTAGAAGCCGAGGGTGCGTCTTTGGGGTCGAGATTCTGCGACGACATAATCGACAGCGGCACCATAATAAATGGCTGTCCCAAAGCACGAACCAGCAGTGCCGGAATAAGATAAGAGCCGTTGTAATCGATGCTCATATGCATATTCATCCACATACTGCCACCGACCACAAAGAAGCCGAAAGCCACCAGATATTTGGCGTCAATAAATTTCAGCAGACGGGGAATCAGCGGAAAGAAAGGCAACTGTGGAAAGCCGACCCACATTAATACCAGGCCAATATCCAGCGCCGTATAGTCATGTACCGATGCCAGATATAACGGCACCAGATACACCGAGCCGAATAACCCTGCACCGAGAACAAAGTACGCCACACAGGCGAGAGAGAAATCGAGACTGCGGAACAGGCGCAGGTCCACCAGCGGATGTTCCGTAGTCAGCTGTTTGCGCACAAACAGAAACAGGCTCATGGCCGAAACCAGCCCCAGCCAGCGGATATATTCGGCATCAAACCAATCGTCGCGCGCGCCTTCTTCCAGCATGATCTCCAGACAGCCCAGGCCGAGAGCCATGGTCAGCATGCCGAAAAGATCGATTTTTTTAAGCTGTTCCGGATCACCTTCTTCTTTATCCAGACCCGCCGCCAGCAACATTAATACAGCGATACCGGGAATAACATTCAGATAGAAGATGTAATGCCAGCTGAAGGCTTCGGTCAGCCAGCCGCCCAGCGTCGGGCCAATGGTTGGCGCGAAGGTCGCTGTAACACCAAACAACGCCATTCCCAGAGGACGCTTATCCAGCGGCAGCAGGGTAATAATCAGAGTAAAGGCCATCGGAATCAGCGCGCCGCCACTGAACCCCTGCACGGCACGGAAGACAATCATCGACTCCAGATTCCAGGCAAAAGAACAGGCCAGCGAGGCGAGAATAAATATCGTACCGTTCCACAGCAGATAACGCCGCGGCGATAGCCAGGCAGCAAAGAAACCACAGAGCGGAATAGCGATCATCTCGGCGACCAGATACGAGGTCGCAATCCAGGACGATTCTTCCAGCGTCGCACCCAGCGCCGCCTGAATATCCTTCAGCGATGAATTGGTAATCTGGATATCGAGAATGGCCATAAAAGCGCCCAACAGAGCGCCACTGATGGCCAGCCAGTGCTTGGGAAAGCGCTCGCTCATTCAGTAAAAACCGTCACTTCCAGCGACATGCCCGGACGCACCGCGCTCAGATCCTGATCTTCATCAAACAGAATTTTTACCGGTAAACGCTGAATCACCTTGGTGAAATTGCCGGTCGCATTCTGTGGTGGCAGCAACGCAAATTCAGAGCCGGTGGCAGCAAAGAAGCTGTCGATATGGCCTTTCAGAACTTTGCCGCCCAACGCATCCACATGAATATCGACGGCCTGACCCACAGCCATATCGGCAACCTGGGTTTCTTTAAAATTGGCGTACACCCAGATCGGTTCAGTCACCAGACTGAGCAGACGAATACCCGGCTCAACACTCTGCCCCACCTGCACCTGACGACTGGTCACAATCCCCGCACGCGGCGCACGGATGGTGGTGTAATCCAGCTCCAGCTGCGCCCGCTGTACCGCCGCCGCAGCCTTGGCCACCTCGGCAGCCAACTGTGGCTTCTCACCACTCAGCGTCACCAGATTGGCCTGCTGTGCAGCCAGCTGAGCCTTGGCCTGATTCAATCGTGCCTGCGCGGCGGCCTTATTCAGTTCGGCCGCATCCAGATCATCCTGCGACACATATTGTTTGCCCATTAACTGCAACAGGCGATCAGCCTGCTGCACCGTACGGCGCCATTCGGCATCGGCGGCAGCCACGCTGGCACGGGCGGCGACAATCTGCGATTGCTGAGCGTTCTCACGGTCGGCCAGATGCACCAGACGCGCTTCCGCCTCGGCCTGCACAGCCTCTGCCTCAGCCAGCTTCGCCTGATACAACGCCGGGTCCAGCTGCAGCAGCACATCACCTTCAGCGACCAGGCGATTGGCCGGTGCGGGAGTCGCCGTTACCGTCCCCTGAATACGGCTCATGACCGGCACGATATCGGCTTTTACATAGGCGTTATCGGTATCTTCACGGCCCTGATGCCACCACCACCAATAACCACCGGCCAGCAGCAGAATGACCAATAACGCACTGAGTTTCTGTTGTTTGGACATAAAAAACCTGAAAAGGACTACGAAAATCGTAGCAGTCTAACGGTAATGTGTTCAGTGTAAACAGAGGTTTTGTAGCCAAACTGTTTCAATATTCCGACCAATTCTGGCGAATTAGACACCTCAGCGGATAAAATAAGACAATTCCGCGCAATATTCCGGCAAATAAGCCCACAACCAACAGGATACTCCCCCTCCTTTAACTGGCGGCGCAGTCAGTTAAGCAGGTTAATATCGGCCATTTTTCTTGTATCTCGCCAATATTCTGCTATAAAGCGCCCCTCTGGAGTCTGACGGACGCCCGACTCCCGCTCTGTGAGCAATGAAATAATCCCGAGTACAAAGGAAGGATCCATGAAAACACTCTTATTTATATCAGCCCTGATACTCCCGGCCTTGTCCCTTGCTGACGGCATAAACTGCAGTAATCTCAGCGAGTGGAGTACTCCAATAGAAGGCATGCAGGTTAACCAGCATCATATTTTTTGTGGTGAACCAGCAAAAAGCGGTAATGCCAAAGGCTTTCATTCCATGCCGCAAAACCAGCCGCCCAGTGACTACCTCAGCTCACAAAAAGGGGACTCCCCGAATGCCTCCGGCATCTACACCCTTAAAAAAATTGCCCTGAGTTTTAATAAAAGTACTCACATTAAATCTTTCAGCTCCATGTTCCCGGATCACTGCACCCAGGCTCAGGTCAATGCTTCTATCGTATTTGCACAGCAAAACGCCAGCGGCAACTGCGCCAATCCGAGCTGGGCAAAATGCGGCCCGAACGCACCGGATAACGATAGCGAAAATAAATACTGCAAAGGATTTCCGGCTAAGCACTTTGAAATTGCCACAGCGGTTCTGCCGGACGACAGCAGCAAAATCAACACGGGCTTCCCGATCTACACGACAAATACTTATCCGTGAGTACAGAAAATTTTCGCTGGAGCAGCTATGACGCCAGCCCCGCGCATCAGGCATTACAGGGTTTTCTGGTTCTGGACGTACAGCATTCAGCCACACAGGCAGAAGAACTGATTACTGGTATCCGGCGCTATACCACAGGAAACATTAAAGAATTTTCCGGCTGCGGTAACGGCTATGAATTCGAATGCAACGCAGAAGGCTTTCTGCTTGATTGCTTATATCCGAGTGACAACCTGACCCCGGTTACCCTGCCCTTTCCGCTGGTGCTGACAGCACTGGAGGAATGGGCAGCGTATTGCCGCCAATAGCTATTAACCCGCTAAAACAGATACTCCAGGCCAGCCATTGTCACTTTTGCAGGATTATGGCTGCCACTTCCATGAACAAAAGACGCGTACACAGACATCCGGTAGGTAAGATAGGCGCCACCCTGTAAAGCAATCCCCTGATTAAGACCACGGGAATACTCAGTCTTAATGTAGGAATAACGATTGGGGTACCAGGTTGCATAGTAACGCCAGAGCTCTTCGTCAGAGGATCGCTTTACCGACACTTTGTTGACTAAAGCACCCGGGAAATCCGGATCACTACCCAGCATTAATGGTACGAAATAATTCAGATCTGATATTTCCTCATTAATATCAGAAAAAACCAGGCTCATACCCGCCGAAAAATACGTTCCATCCGACATGCGGTCAGTATACATCACTGCCAGTTCATCAGATGTTTTCCTGCTATCCACCTGTAAGTAATAATGATCACCTGCAATGGGAGACAATCCAGAAATATGTATGCTCTCGCCATATTTGTACTTCAGCATTGAATCCAGCTCAGTGCGACTGAAACGCACAAAGAACTCATCAATATATATTCCCAGAGACTTAGTATCTGCCGCCTGATCCGCCATCGCATCCTGACGACCAGAGAAGCTTACCAGCGCATTTACATCGGCATCCTGCGTCTCCAGTTTTGACCAGCTGAATACAAGGGGGCTTTGCGCTGAAGCCAGTGTCAGTCCTTTACCAAGATGATGACTGCTGGCATTAATGACTGATTCCTGAGTGGCGGCGGTACGGCTCAGATACACCGAACTGCTGCGGTTAAAATACTCCTGCAGCTCCATAGGGTAGTCATTACGGGTATTCACTGGCGAAAAAAATAATTTCCCTCTCAGTTTGCGGCTATCGGTCTCCATACTGTCTGAGTCGGAAGAACGTATATCAAAACCAATAAGGGCACGGTATTCTGACAAGCCATCTGCAGTGGCAAAATGGGCGAATATAACGCTGCCCAGCAGGGCAATACGCAAAGCAGAACGGAAATCCTTCAATGTAGTGCGCTCCTTAGTCCTTCAAGTCGGCGCGCATTCTATAAGCAATCCATTGCAAAGAATACTATCAATGATTGCAGCACTGACCAGCCAAAGCCTCAGTGCCGCGCTGCAGCCATACTGATTACAGGTCCTTAAGGATATCCTGACGCTTTAACTGGTATTCCTCAACCGAAATCAGGCCTTTGGATTTCAGCGATTCCAGCACCAGTAAACGCTTCTCTACGGTGCTCCAGCCCTCAGAGTCTTTTACTACAGTTTCCGCAACAATTTCCGCAACACTGACCGCTGCAGCACAACGGTAATAATCTGCCGACACTTTGGTGGTAACCACGGTTTTCATACCGGTCAGCGAAGGTTTATTACGGCGTGAGTCTTCTGACCCACGAATCAGCAGGGCATCAGCACCGGCATCCGTTGCCTGCTTTTTATGCCAGGCCAGACATTCGTCTGCCGGATTCATACTGGTGGTTGAACACACCTGCTGGGATACCAGCTCACAGGATGCTTCATCCCCCTCTGCCAGAACTCTGATTTTATCTGCCGCATAACCACTTAAAGGCAGCAGCAGAGCCAGCATCATTACACCTGGTCTGACCATGTTTATTTCCACCGTTAGAGAATCACTGACAAAACTCTACCACAGATTGACAGGCAGATTGTTGGCTTCGTTAAGGTGTTTTTAACCGCGAAAAAATCAGGGCACCTTGTTTCCTGAAAGCTTATCGTCCGCTACAAAAAGCGGACAGACTCAAGGCGGTCAAACGACTCTCCCATGCTGTAGGTAAAGGGCCGCCCCAGCTTCTCTGCAGCCATTTTCCGGCATGTGTCTTTAAGAGCAAAAATCGACATATTATTCATTTTGCCAAGCTGATGTTTCACTTCTTTTATCGGCCCTACCTGAATTTCCAGCGTTTTAATTTCACCACGGTTTAACGGCGACTGATCACTATTGGTCAGTTCAGTGGAAATAAGGGCTTCTTTATCATCGAGTTTTGTCTGTAACAGCGGATAATCCACATGGATATCCGCCGGAATATCGTAGCTGGCAAAGCCACGGTTCATCGGCTTAACCAAAGCAAATCCGGTAACCTGATTATCCTGCGACACAACCTTAATATCGCGAAAAGGCAGCAATGGCGACAGCGTCATACTGACGGTACATAATGCCTCACCGCTGCTTTCTCTGTTGCCCTGCAGCGCGGCCATATAGGTATCACTCAGGCTATATGCGATACCAATGATCACATCATCCAGTGTCAGCTCAGTATTATATTCTGCCTCAAGCGTGGCGACAGCCTCACGGTAGCTCTCGTTTTCTGTGTCCGCTATCTCACTGTCCGGCGCTTGCGGATGCAGGATAAAGCGTGCATTAAGGCTGTTGCTTCTGCCCGCGACTACGCTATCCAGTGCGGTTTTAATGGCTGTTTTCTGCTCTGTTGTAATACCACCAAACATCGGTGTGCTGAGCAATATGGTCTGGCCACGGTAATCATCTTTATCGTGGTGTATTTTTACCAGATCCGGATCGGCGCCGGCTGCGGTGAGAATACTCTCAATCTCCTGGCGGTATACCGGTTTGATCCAGCTGCCGTTACTGTAATCGACCTTATCGGCCACCACCGGGCTGCCGAATTTAAGCTCAGCAAAATCGCTGTCACAGCCGGTTAAAAGGACAACCAGAGCAATTAATGCAAACTCAGAAAACCTGAACATTTGCTATCCCGTATTGATAAGTTCGCCCGGAGTTTAAAGGTTGCAACTGATAAAGGTAAAGATAAGATCAGGTAAACGCTGCACTCACCATGCAGTTTGCGATGGCCGTCGCACTTACTATCGACACCTGCTGGCATAATCACGCAGGCCTGTTAATACCCATTAAGCCAACCTGACAGCAAACCGGATTTTCCGTAGTTTCCTGTATATCCAGATCCGGTTTAAACGGCGTTCGGATAATACGACTAACATCCAGCCAAGAACACAACAATGAACAGCAAAGCCCCTGAGCCACAGAATCATCCGCAAGACCAGAACGGCACCGATTTGCGCATGCTCCCACCGGTCAGTTATATCACCGGCTTTTGCAACCGGGTGCTGGGCAGGATTTTTATGGCCATGCTTAATGCTCCGTGGGCCAGCCTGATCATTCTGCTCAGCCTTTATCTCTGTGCGCTGATTATTGTCAATATTCCGGCACTGGATATTGCCCGCGAAAATATTTTCCTGGTCGTTATCTCACCGCTGGCGATACCGGTGTTTTTATCACTGGCGTATCTCGGCATCAGCCTTGTTCTGCTCGCTCTTTTTGCACGTAACCCCGGTACCCGTGTCAGCTGCGCCGTCATTCTGGAAGTTCTGCTTATTGCTCCCATGCTGTTGATGGCAGTCAGCGACACACGCTTATTTTTGATGCTGGGCGATACGGTGTTATTTGTACTGCTTGTTGGCAATATGGTCGCCGTTCCCTGGCTGGCTTTTCGTTATAACAAAGCCGTATTGCACCATGCTTACCTGTGTTTGCCACTGCTGGTGCTGTTAACCCTGTTTATCTGGTTTGAAAGTACCGCCGGGCTTTCATATGAAAAAATAAGCCATGAACATATCTCGGTGATCGACTGCGAATGGGTAAGAGCCAAAAGCAAAAGCGGCGCTCCCAGCGGCCCACCAATAAAAATATGTGATGTACTGGTGGCATACCGCGGTAGTGATCACCACTTTTATGGTATGCCCGCGCCGAATGGAAATATTAACTATATGGAAGCGCGGCAGGCGCTGTTCAAACATTTCAGGCTGCAATAATGAATCTGCACTGTCGCATCGCCAGAAGCCACAAATAAACAAACTGCAAACACACCCGGCCATCTGAAAAAGCAGGCCTGAGCACCTGCGCGGCGGCATGCAGCCACACACCAGAGCGCGCTATAGAGGTAGAATCCACTGTCAGAGTTCTCTTGCAAC
>NZ_DDCJ01000143.1:6108-7558 GCF_002335285.1 Thalassolituus sp. UBA2009 | reverse complement strand
CAAACAGCACAGCCGTACATCACCCTGCCGCCCTGCACTGGAATAATGGTCCTTTCTGTGAAGCCTTTGTCATTGTTACAACGTAATTCTGTGAGCAAGGCCGCAATAATAGCTGAATGACAGTTCAGCCAAGCTGCTAGTATTTTCCCATCGGCGGATAATTCCGGAAAATCCGTACCCGGGTAAAAATCCGTAAACAAAAGATACAAAGCGTTGCAAATAAGGAGTGCTCATGAGCATCGAAAACTGGCTTCACCTTCTGGCAAAACACGATGGCTCTGACCTCTACCTGAGCAAAGGTGCTCCACCTTGCGCGAAATTTCAGGGACAGTTAAAACCCATCAGCCGTGACGTGCTGGGGCCAGGCGACATTGAAAAAATTGCCTATTCCATTATGTCGGAGGCACAACGGCAGGAATTTGAAGAAGAAATGGAACTGAATATGGCTATGTCCAATTCATCCGGCCGCTTCCGTATTAACATATTCAAACAGCAGCACGAAGTATCACTGGTGGCACGCAATATCAACACTGAAATTCCCGATATTGCCCAGCTGAATCTGCCACCGGTTCTGAAAGACGTTATTACTGCCAAGCGTGGTTTAATCCTGTTTGTCGGCGGTACCGGTTCTGGTAAATCCACCTCACTGGCGGCACTGATTGATCACCGTAACGCCACTACCTACGGCCATATTATTACCATCGAAGATCCGATTGAATTTGTGCACAAACACAAAAAAAGCGTTATTAACCAGCGAGAAGTCGGCACCGATACCAAAAGCTATGCTGCGGCATTAAAAAATACCCTGCGTCAGGCACCGGATGTCATTCTGATTGGTGAAATCCGCGACGCCGAAACCATGGAACATGCCCTCGCCTTTGCCGAAACCGGTCATCTGGCCATTTCCACTCTGCATGCGAACAATGCCAACCAGGCCTTTGAGCGTATTGTGAATATGTTTCCGGAAGAGCGCCGCAATCAGATTTTATTAGGCCTTGGCCAGAATGTACGCGCGATTATTTCCCAGCGTCTTATTCCCACTGTTGATGGTAAACGCGCTGCCGCCGTGGAAGTACTGCTGGGTAATAAAACTGTAGAAGATCTGATTATTAAAGGCGATTTCCCATCCATCAAAGAGATTATGAACAAGTCCGAAAACCTCGGCATGCAAACCTTTGATGGCGCACTCTACCATCTGTATAAACAGGGCAAGATTACCCTTGAACAGGCACTGAAAAACGCCGACTCAGAAAACAACCTGCGCCTGCGTATTAAACTGGGTGACAACAAGCCAGAAGCCAAGCCAGCAGCAATAAAACAAACGGCCCCAAAAGCCGCTACTCCTGCAGCATCCGGGCTGGAACTCAGCCTGATGGATGACAATAGTAAAAAAGAGGCTTATGCCTGATTAACGGCATACACCCAGACAATAAAAACGGGCCTTAAGGCC
>NZ_DDCJ01000143.1:0-5920 GCF_002335285.1 Thalassolituus sp. UBA2009 | reverse complement strand
GGCCTTAAGGCCCGTTTTTATTGTTCGTTATTCAGACTGAAGAATCAGCCAGGCTCCCGCAAACATTGCAGCCAAAAGAAGAAAAATACGATATTCTCGGCACCCATATATTTACAGGAGTTTACTATGCAAAGGATTCTGCTTCTTCTGCTCGCCGCCGGTGCTGCTTACTACGTGTTCAACCCTTCATCTTCCGCAACAACGCCATCAGCGGCGTCCGGCAGGGTGTATATCGAGCCCGGTGCCTACCGTAATGTTCAGGTTGAGCTGTATGCCACCGACTGGTGCCCTTACTGCAAGCAAGCGCGGGCCTTTATGGATAAAGAAGGCATCTCGTATATTGAGTACAACGTCGAGCAGGATGCGGCAGCACTGCAACGGCAAAAGGCTTTACTGGGTGAAAAATACAACCCGAGCAAAGCCAATGTTCCCTTTTTTGTTGCCAACGGCCATACCAAAAAAGGTTACAGCGAAGCACGTTTTATTAAATTTCTGCAAATCGCTGCCGCTGCGCCAAAATAAGCGCGCGGCAAGCTATGGCAGAAAAGGCAAATATTAAACGCTAAAACTCTCTCGATTTAATCATCCAGGCTGGTTCAGTTGTCTGACTCTCATGGTTCGAAGCCAAGCGACGCAGCCGTTTGACTCATTTACAGGATCACTGAGGTGGCAATGAGGTGGCACTGAGGTGGATGTCCTATTAGAGCCCCCGGAACAGGGCCAGCCCTGTTCCGGGAGTCCATCAGAACACATCAGCGGCGCGTACTACCGGAAAATCGATATCGGTTCTGGCTACCTCATTCAGATAATTGGTAAAAGTATTTTCGGCAACCAGCGCCACGATTTCGATGATCTGTGCATCGCTGAAACCAGCCGCCCGGACAGCCTCCAGATGAGACGGATTCACGTGCCCGCGCTCCCCGGCCACCAGTGCCGCAAAAGACACAGCAGCCGCGGCCTTGCTGTCATCTGACGTGCCCAGACGATTACGGGATATCTCTTCCTGACTCAGCTTCGCCAGATTCAGCCCCAGATAAGCGTGCGCCGACAGGCAGTAATCACAGCGGTTAACCTGAGCAACCGCCAGGGCAATACGTTCACGGGTTTTCACGTCCAGAGTGCCGGACAGTGCCGCGTTAAAACCGCTGTAAGCCTGCAGTGCTGCGGGGCTGACACCGATCAGACGGAACAGGTTAGGCACCGAACCCAGTTGCCGGTTAACAGCCTCCAGCACAGGGCGGGAATCGGCAGCGGAATTTTCCAGAGTGGGAATATCAATAAGGGACATAGCATTTTCCTCAGTTAAGTTCATCGGGCCCGTTGGGATACGGACCAGAACCAGTCTAAGGTCTTCCAATACCGACAATAACCAGACAATATTGACTAACACCCTCTCAGAAACTGGAAGAGTATATGGATCGCCTGGAAGCCATGGCCCTGTTTATCAAAGTGGCCGAATGCGGCAGCTTTTCGGCTGCCAGCCGTGCACTTAAGGTACCGCTGGCCACAGTCAGCCGTAAGGTATCCGATCTTGAGAATCACCTGGGTACACGTCTGCTGGTACGTACCACCCGTAAGCTGACGCTGACCGACAGCGGGCAGACGTATCTGGATTCCGCCTGTCGGATTCTGGAACAGGTCGACAGTGCCGAGCGCCTGGCAGCCGGTGAAAATGCTGAACCACGTGGTGAACTGGTGATTGCTGCACCGGTGATGTTTGGCAGCCGCCATATCACCCCGCTGGTGTCTGCATTTCTGCAGCAACATCCGGCCATCACCGTCCGCCTGCTGCTGTCTGACCGCAACATTGATCTGGTGGATGAACATGCCGATCTCGCTATCCGCATCGGCAAACTGCCGGACAGCTCCATGATTGCTACTCAGGTCGGGGTTATGCGCACGGTCATCTGCGCCAGTCCGGCATTACTGCAACAGACCGGTATTCCGCAGACAGCAGAAGCACTGGAAAAGCTGCCGGCAATACTGGTCGAATCCCCGTTTCAGTCCCCTTCCTGGCCGGTATTTATCGCTGGCGATGGCAGTTACCGCGAAATCCAACCATCCCCGAGACTCAGGGTCAGCACAACCGAGGCGGCACTGGCGGCGGCCTGTCTGGGAACCGGTGTCGTACGTCTGCTGCATTATCAGGTGGCCGATGCCGTCGCCGCCGGCCAGCTGAACATCCTGCTGGCCGGCGCTGAACCTGAACCTGTGCCGGTCAGTATCCTTTACACCTCGCGCCGCCACTTACCGGTTAAAGTCCGCTATTTTCTAGATTATGCCGTCCCCCAGCTACGCCAGTTACTGCAGTTTAAGCGCCGCTGAATGCGCAGCACTTCCCGTCGGCGCTAAGCAGAACAGGCATGCTGTAACAGAATTATTCCAAAGGTAAACGCAGCAGCGGCAGCGATGCAGAACATCACAAAATGTTAAGCCGCTGATCAGGCAGGAACATTATCAGAGACTCCGGGAGTGGGTGTTCTATTAGTCCTTTTAGACTGGGAATCCTGTGTATCTCTTTATAAAAATCAATTAATCACAATGATTCTGGATATTTAAAATTTCCGACTTTCTATTTCATAAAAAATAATGGCTGAAGGAATTACAAAAACCAGAAAATTACCAACATTTATCTTCCAGTTACGTTTACACCTGAGAAAACCAGTAGCAACCAGAAATGTCTCACGATAAGTAAGATCATTTACTATCCGTATATACAGAGAAAGAGCAATAACTTCTACAAAAAACACCACAACTGCAAGATCCATCATACAACACCTCCTGCACAAGAATTTCCAACCTATTCAATATTGAACAAGCCACATTCTATCAGTCAGAATCATCTATTAATCATAGTATGAACACATGAGAAATTTTCGCGGGTCCAGCACTGGTCTGAGAACTCCCAGGATTAAGCACCATCACCCCTTACCCTTCCGACTACCAACAATATCGCCATACAATCGTTTAGTGATTAAAAAGTTCCCTTTCACTACGCTTTCAGCATCCTTACCACAACTCCTGTACTTTTCCATTTTTGAGACCTGCTCACCATTTCTTTGCATGGTATAGAGGTGTGCGAGAGGAGCAATTTGTTCTTTTTGTGCAACCTTATTCAGCTCTCCCACATAGAACTCATATTCTCTTGTTTCTTCGTAAGACAAGATGAAACACTGACTATTTATAAACCAGGCAACTGTCATTGATTGGTAGTGATGGAGAAGAATCTTAAGCAGCTGCTTCCTGTCGAAATCAGGATTTTCAACAGGTTTTTCTCCATCAGATACTGCTGAGAATGAAATCAGCGCTGTAGATAACAGGATAAGATTTATTAATTTTTTCATGACATTCCATTGCAATCATATATCTGTTTTTTAAAACCTAATGAGCGACCGCGTTTAAATTTCAACCACAGAGTAGTCATATTGTAACCAGCCTCTACAATACTCATCTTTATACACTGAAAACCGTCAATATTGCTGACAATCATCCTTAAACGAGATATGCACAAAAACCGTATACTTCTCAGCCCGGTCGGCTTCTGCACCGATATACTTCACATTCATCCCCTTGACCAGGGTAAGCAAAAGCTGATCTGTATTGTCATCACCAATCGATTTATAAGTCACCGGATTCGTTACTTGCCCATCTGCTGTCAATGTGAATTCAACAGCCCCTTCACCTTCTTTATCTAACGTGACATAGCGCCCCCCCTGAAAATCAGGTGGCACGGACAGCGTAATATCCGGACTGGAGAAACCAAGGCCCAAAGACAGCGTACGCTGACAGACCTCGACTTTAGACTCAATGGTAACTCCCCCAGCTCCGGTAGTCCCACTCAGGCTGTCATCGGCGATCGGCTCAAGGGCATGCAGTGAACCGCTGATAAGACAGAACACCGACAAGATTAATCTGGCAAGCATCAAAACGTTCCTTGTGGCTTATATGTTATTTTTTAATGGCGAACGAAGTACCAATTCTAACATATTGAGCAGATCTGGCGCTCACCATAAACAGCAGATTGAGCAATGCTTCAGCACCTTTGCTGGTAAAGAAGATAAGTCTCGGTCGGCATACAAGAATAGATTGCCAAAGATCATCCGGTTTTGGGTCGATGTAAAGCAGCCTCTGGCCAGAACCGCGTCCTTATTTCAACAGCTGATCAGGCAAACCTGAGAAATAGATATATCTGAAATCCAGCCTTCAAATCAGAGAATCTAAGGGTAGGCGTCCTACTTATTGGACATATAAACGCCCGGAATCAAGGCATAGCTAGCCTATGACACCGGCGGGGTCTCTATACATGTCATATTATGCCCGTAAATTTAACAGCGAAAAGTCGATATTAATTCGGGTCGAGCTACTCCAGCCTGGGTTAGCTGACTTCATCAGGTAAGTATTCTCCACCTTCCCGCCAAGAGCCTTGTATACAATTAAATCTCCACTGGGGTGCATTGCTACAGGAATTGCGTTTGAGCAATACTCTCGAAATTTATGTGCGTGATACATATCCAAGGCCATCTCTGCACTGAATAACATTATGATATCAGAGCTATTGATATTAGGTGCTGCAATCCCATTCTCCTGAAGCAGAATGTCTTTCAGCTCTTCTGGCATTGCAACACTAAAGAAAGACTCCCATTCAGTTATTTCTAATTGAGTTGCTGGCTTTTTCCTTTCTTCAAGTTTTTTCCAGGCATTCTTTCTTTCCTCTTCCTTCTTATACATTTTCTTAGCCAGACATGAGAAAAGATATGACATGCCGCAATGACGGCAATAAATTGTAAACTGCCCTAT
This sequence comes from Thalassolituus sp. UBA2009, assembly GCF_002335285.1. Taxonomy (NCBI): domain Bacteria; kingdom Pseudomonadati; phylum Pseudomonadota; class Gammaproteobacteria; order Oceanospirillales; family Oceanospirillaceae; genus Thalassolituus; species Thalassolituus sp. UBA2009. Next base: position 1,123 of record NZ_DDCJ01000143.1, on the reverse strand, counting down.
CTGAACCGAATCGCTACCGCACGCACTGCATATAAAAGGATTGGCAATTTTGTAGTTTACATACACAGCAATACAGAGTGATAGCGGCGGGATAGCAACCCAAATAATGTGATTATAGTGATCGCTCAGTATTTGACCAATAAACAAACCTGCCAAAAAGAGAGAAACAAGTATAGCGATGGCTGCAATATGCTTAACCCACCATTTAAAGTAAGCCTTTCTCCGAAAGCCTTTGTCAGTTTTATAAAGGGACTGTGCTTCGTCAGCTGTCAACGTCTTATGAATTTCCATCTTCTGATTCGCGATCCAGACTCTAAAAACTGCTGTCATCTTATTGCCACAGACAAACAGCATCTATTCGGAAATCCACCTTATCACAGCCACCGCCGATGGCAAATGTGCCACTGCCATAGAAGTGCTGTCAGGCAATAAAACAGTCGAAGGCCTGATTATCAGTCAGCCGTCACGGTCGCTGAAAAGCAGCAGGATGAGAGAAGAAAGCAGAGAAAATCAGAGGGGAAATGCTGCCAGTAAAAACCAGACACCCATTGCGATACTAAATTCTTATCATGGATTCCTGTTAGTGAACGCTTGCCACGAAGGCTGACATTCAGCCTTCAAGTCAGAGAGTCTTGGGGGGTGTCTTATTAGTCCGGGACTTAGAGTGGGTGTCTTATTAGTCCCTTTCGCACCGGGAACTTCAGCCTTTGAATCAAAGGCTCTTAGAGTGCGTGTCCTATTAGTCCTCGAATCAGAGAGCTCCAAGGCGAGGATTGATTAGCACATTGTTATTTCTGATAATACTCCCACCTCAACATATTCATTACAATAGCATAAATATTGAATATGAATGATTTCAAAAGCAGCAATAAATAAACAAAACTCCCCCCAACAAAAATATAAGAAACCCTAATAGCAACATTCCTAACACATTGAGAATCAGGCAACAACGATATCAAATTAGAAACAAAACCATTAGATTGACCCAACACCATTACCAACAAGTAAACTAACGAGAAAAATATATAAGCAATAAAAACCTTCATGAAGGTAAAAAAGTTGTACTTCAATGTAGGAAGCCCGGTCTCCTTATTCTGATGATCCATCATTGCAAGCATCATAT
>NZ_DDCJ01000074.1:0-8886 GCF_002335285.1 Thalassolituus sp. UBA2009 | reverse complement strand
CAGGGCGGCGAGCGGGTCATGGACTCCAACGACCAGGAAAAAGAGCGTGGTATTACCATTCTGGCGAAGAATACCGCTATTAAATGGAACGACTACCGCATCAACATCGTTGACACCCCAGGACACGCCGACTTCGGTGGTGAAGTGGAACGGGTTATGTCGATGGTTGACTCCGTCTGCCTGCTGGTAGACGCCGTTGACGGTCCGATGCCACAGACCCGCTTCGTTACCCAGAAAGCCTTCGAACGTGGCCTGCGCCCGATCGTGGTGATCAACAAAATCGACCGCCCGGGTGCGCGTCCGGACTGGGTTATGGACGAAATGTTCGACCTGTTCGACCGTCTCGGTGCAACCGAAGAACAGCTCGACTTCCCTGTTGTATATGCCTCTGCCCTGAACGGTATCGCCGGTCTGGATCCTGACAACATGGCTGACGACATGTCACCTCTGTTCCAGATGATCGTTGACCACGTAACCCCGCCACCGGTTGATCTTGACGGCCCGTTCCAGATGCAGATCTCCGCTCTGGATTACGACAGCTATGTTGGCGTTATCGGTGTTGGCCGTATCGCCCGCGGTAAACTGAAGCCAGGTACCGATGTACAGATCGTGTCTGCCGAAGGCAAAACCCGTAAGGGTCGTGTGCTGGAAGTTAAAGGCTTCCATGGTCTGCAGCGTGTTGCTGTCCCTGAAGCCAATGCCGGTGACATCGTTTGTATTTCCGGTATCGACGGCCTGAGCATTTCCGACACTCTGTGTGATCCTTCTAAAGTAGAAGCTTTACCTCAGCTGTCTGTTGATGAGCCAACCGTATCCATGACCTTCCAGGTAAACGATTCTCCGTTTGCCGGCCGTGAAGGTAAGTTCGTAACCAGCCGTAATATCAAAGACCGTCTGGAAAAAGAACTGATCCATAACGTGGCTCTGCGTGTTGAGCCAGGCGACACTCCGGAAAAATTCAAAGTTTCCGGCCGTGGTGAACTGCACCTGTCCGTTCTGATTGAAACCATGCGCCGCGAAGGCTTCGAGATGGGTATCTCCAAGCCGGAAGTTGTGCAGAAAGAAATCGACGGTGAGATCCAGGAGCCTTACGAACAGGTTGTGATCGACATCGAAGAAGAGCACCAGGGCTCCATCATGGAAGAGATGGGCAACCGTCGCGCCGAGATGACCAACATGGTGCCGGATGGCAAAGGCCGTGTGCGTCTTGAGTTCATCATGCCAGCCCGTGGCCTGATCGGTTTCCGTGGTCTGTTTATGACCATGACTTCCGGTTCCGGCATTCTGACCAACATCTTCGACCATTACGGTCCGGTGCAGACCGGCCTGACCTCTACCCGTCACAACGGCGTACTGGTGTCCATGGTTCCGGGTAAGATTCTGGGCTATGCCCTGTTTACCCTGCAGGAACGTGGTCGTCTGTTCGTTGCTCCGGGTCTGGAAGTGTACGAAGGCATGATCGTTGGTCTGCACAGCCGCGATAACGACCTGGTGGTTAACCCTACCAAGGCCAAGCAGCTGACCAACGTGCGTGCGTCAGGTACCGATGAAGCCATCAACCTGACACCGCCGGTTAAGCACACGCTGGAACAGGCTCTGGAATTTATCGAAGACGACGAACTGGTGGAAGTAACTCCAACCAGCATCCGTCTGCGTAAGAAGTTCCTGACCGAAAACGAACGTAAGCGCGCCAAAAAAGGCTGATGCCCGTTCCGCCGGCTCTGCTCCAGAGCCGGCATCCCCTCCCTTCAGTTTTATCCTCAGGCACCACGTGCAAATCGTATAAATCCGGTTATGCTGAGTCTGTTGCCGGACTGGATTCACCGTTGTATGCCGTTATTTCTGCGTTTATTTGCCCACTGCCTGCCTGTACTTACCCTCGGTTTGCTGACACCGCTCAGTGCCAGTGCACAGAGTGCCGATTCGGTACGCGTTGGTTGTGGTAATTCGATCCCACCCTATGTGATTCGTCAGAATGACCGCGGCATTGTGCTCGATATCCTGCGCCGGGCACTGCAAACGCAGAATAAAACCATCGACGTACGCTATGACAACAACACCAATAACGTTATCGCTTTTAATAAAGGCGAACTGGATATTGCCTGCATCACCAGCGTAACCGCGTCGCCGAACGCGTTATTTTCCCGCCAGCCACTGATCGTATTCCATAACATTGCCATCAGCCTGAGCAGTCGTAAGGTATCCCTGACCGATGTCAGCAGTCTGGGCAATTACAGCATCACTGCTTTTAACCTCGCCAGTCAGCTGCTGCCCGATAATTTTGCCGCAGAAGCTGCACGCAGTCCGGCTTATAGGGAACTGGCCGAACAGCAGAAACAGGTTGAGGCACTGTTTAATGGCGAGACTGATGTGATCATTCTCGAGCAGACGATCTTCCGTTATTACCTCAGTCAGTTACGTCGCAACTATCCGAACAACCCGGTCTACCAGCAACCGTACCAGTACCACGATCTCTTTACCCCGACCTACTACTACGCCGCCTTCCACAGCAAACAACTGCGCGATGCCTTTGATATCGGCATGGATATTCTGATCGACAGCGGCGAGCAGGATAAAATCCTGCAGAGCTACGAGCGCCTACTGGCTGATTACTTAATTCGCTGACACTGCAGCATTGACGTAAACGACAGGCATAAAAAAACCCGGCATAGCCGGGTTTTTTACTATGGTCTGATCAATCAGATATCAGCCAGAGTTTTCAGCGGGTAGTTAGCCGGGAATGGCTTACGTGCTACACCGGTATCAACCGCAGCCTGAGCAACCGCAGCCGATACAGCACCCAGCAGACGGGTATCAACGGCTTTAGGAATGATGTACTCACGACCAAACTCCAGAGACTCCAGACCGTAAGCATCCAGAACTTCCTGAGTTACAGGTTCTTTCGCCAGACCAGCCAGAGCTTTGGCTGCAGCCAGCTTCATCTCTTCGTTGATGCGCTTGGCGCGTACGTCCAGAGCACCACGGAAGATGAATGGGAAGCCCAGTACGTTGTTTACCTGGTTAGGGTAGTCGGAACGACCGGTTGCCATGATGGCATCAGGACGAACTTCCTTAACGATTTCCGGCATGATTTCCGGAACCGGGTTAGCACAGGCGAAGATGATTGGGTTTTCTGCCATTGCTTTGATCTGTTCGCCGGTCACCATGTTAGGACCAGACAGACCCAGGAAGATATCAGCGCCATTCAGGGCATCATCAACGGTGCGCTTGTCAGTCTCAACAGCGAATGCCTGCTTGTACTGATTCAGATCGGTACGACCGGAGTGGATCACACCATTACGGTCACACATAAAGATGTTTTCTGGCTTCATGCCTGCCAGGATCAGCAGCTTGGTGCAGGAGATCGCAGCTGCACCGGCACCCAGTACGCACATTTTGGCGTCTTCGACTTTCTTGCCAACGATTTCCAGAGCGTTCAGAGCACCGGCAACGGTTACGATCGCAGTACCATGCTGGTCATCGTGGAATACCGGGATGTCGCACTGTTCGATCAGGGTGCGTTCGATCTCAAAACACTCAGGTGCTTTGATGTCTTCCAGGTTGATACCACCGAAGGTAATAGCAATACGGCGAACGGTGTCGATAAAGGCCTGCGGGCTTTCAGACTCAACTTCGATGTCAATGGAGTCTACGCCGGCAAAGCGCTTGAACAGCAGGCTCTTACCTTCCATAACCGGCTTGGAAGCCAGAGGGCCCAGATCACCCAGACCCAGAATCGCAGTACCATCAGTGATAACCGCAACCAGGTTACCCTTACCGGTGTACTTATAGGCGTTTTCAGGATCAGCAGCGATCTCCTTGACCGGCTCTGCCACACCAGGGCTGTAGGCCAGAGACAGATCCTGTGAAGTCTGCGCAGGCTTAGTCAGTTCGACACTGATTTTGCCTGGCTTAGGGAACTGATGGTAATCCAGAGCTGCTTGCTTGAAATCTTGTGACATAGTACTTGTCCAGTCTCTTCACTGTATTTAAAAGCCAGCTGTGCCACATCGTCCAGAACACAGGGGGCATAAGGGTCGTACTTTCTACCAAAAACCTATTGCTTTTTCCAGCTAATCCGGCGCTTCCCTCTTTTTTAACTGAGCCAGATCAGGTTTGTGGCTGCACAGGCAGCTGCATGGTCACACGTAAACCGGGGGAACAATTTTCGGCGCGAACGCTGCCATCATGCAGTTCAACAATGCGCTTCACCAGCGCCAGCCCGATGCCATAACCACCGGCCGCATGATCGCGGGCCGAATCGACCTGCGTAAAAGGATCGAAAATCCGCAGAAGTTCTTCTTCAGGTACGCCCGGCCCCTGATCCTGCACCCACAATTCCGCATACTCTGCACGGACTGTTACACCGACAGACAGCTCCGAGCCCTGCGGCGCAAAACGGATGGCATTACGCAACAGGTTGTCAAAAGCCCGCTCGACCAGCATCCAGTCCCAGTCACATGTCAGGGAAGCGGCCGGCCCTTCGACCATCAGTTGCAGGTGTTTTTCTTCGATCTCAACGTCTGCATTCTGCAGCCAGATCTGCAACTGACTGCCCAGATCCAGGCGGCCGGTCTGCAACTGCTGGCTGTCGGTCTGCTGCAGCCGGGCCAGATCAAGAATCTGTCCGACCAGGCCATCGACCTGTCCGACGGCGCGTTCTATCCGGTCATGCTCCGCTGCCAGAATCTGGTGCTGATCTTTTTTGCGGGCAATACCAAGGGCAATCTGCAGGCGGGTTAATGGCGAACGTAACTCGTGCGACACATCACGCAGTAACTGCTGATGACTGTGCAATAAACGCTGCAGGGCATCGGCCATATCCACCACTTCGCTGGCCAGCATGCCGATTTCATCATGCCGGTGCAGATCACGGCGCAGGCCGGAGACATCAAAATTACCCTGTGCCAGCTGGCGTACGGTGCGCTGCAGCCGACGAATTGGCCGCGTCAGGCTCCACACCAGCACAAAGCACAACAAAGTAACCACAACAACAATCGCCAGCGGTACCAGCCAGCGGTCTTCGTTATTCAGCACGCTCTGCCATTCTTTACGGGCAACGGCGATATAGAGATAACCCTGACGCTGCAACGGCCCGATCATCAGCCAGCCGTCATTCTGCCCCCACAGAATCTGGTCAGTTTCATCCGCCTCATCGGCAAATTCCTCCAGATCATGGGGCAACTGACTGATCATATCCACCGGCACCGCCACCAGATTCCAGCCAGGGCGCATCTTACGCCACAGCTTGCGGCCTTCAGCCACAATCGGCCGTTCACGGTCCATCAGATGCACCAGATGCATGGCTTCAGGCTGAGTAGCCGGGCGGAAATAATCGTCTTCAATCCATTCGTTGGTCAGCACCGCTGCCCACATGGAAAGGAAGATCACCCCCCAGAACCAGAGGAAGATTTTGAAAAACAGCGAGCGATACCAGCGCATGCACAGGCCTGTGGTAAAGGGGAGAGTTTATTCCGGGCTGACCAGCATATAGCCGCGCGAACGCACCGTTTTGATCCAGTCAGAATCATCGCTGCGGCGGCCCAGTTTCTTGCGCAGGTTGCTGACGTGCATATCGATAGAGCGATCGTAGGCCATCAGCGGACGACCCAGCGCCGCCAGCGACAGCGTATCTTTATCCACCAGCTCACCAACGTGCTCCATCATGCAATGCAGTACGCCGAATTCGGCACCGGTCAGGGCCAGTTCGACGCCATCCAGAGTTACTACCCGGCGCGTGGTATTGAGCTGCAGCTCGCCCACATTCAGCGTGGTGACCGCACCTTTGCCAGGCTGCTCAGCCGACAGATCAATACGGCGGAAAAGAGCCTTAATCCGCGCCACCAGTTCATGGTGGTGATAAGGCTTGGGAATATAATCATCGGCGCCATGCTCAAGACCCAGCACCCGGTCCACGCTTTCGCCACGGGCGGTCAGCATAATTACCGGCAGGGAAGACTCGGTACGCAGTTTTTTCAGCACTTCAAAGCCGTTCATTTTCGGCAGCATCACATCCAGCAGCACCAGATCGTAATCGCCGCTCAGTGCCCGCTGCAGACCGGTTTCACCATCCTGCACAGCGGTCAGGGCGAAACCTTCCATCGACAGGTATTCCTGCAACAGTTCGCCCAGTTCGTAATCATCATCAACCAGCAGAATCGATTTCATCACCATCCTCCGTTGCGCCCAGTCTAGCGCTGCCAGCCCCGTGGCCGGCAGTGTTTTTACCCTTCTTTGCTCATACCGCGCCCTGAACAGATCAGTGATCAAGCAGGGTGGCGATCCAGCGCGACTGCGGCCGGGTTTCCAGCGCGATCTTAACCACCATGGTCAGAGGGATCGACAGCAGCATTCCCACCGGCCCGAGAATCCAGCCCCAGAACACCAACGACAGAAAAACCACCAGCGTCGACAGCCCCAGCGAGCGGCCCATCAGACGCGGCTCAACCACATTACCGAACAGCGTATTGACCAGCACATAAACCCCGGCGGTGAGCAACGCGGCTCCCGGGCCAATCTGAATTAAGGCAATCAGCACCGCCGGAACGGCCGCAATAATAGAACCGATGTTAGGTATGTAGTTGAGCAGGAAAGCAACCAGCGCCCACAGTGCCCAGTAATCAACACCGATCAGCGCCAGCAGCAGACCAACGGTCAGGCCGGTACCAAAACTGACCACGGTTTTAATCATCAGGTATTGCTGCACCGATTCAGAGAAACGCTCAAAGTGGGCAAAGGCCTGAGTTTCTTCCCCGAAGGCGCGTTTAACCTTGGCCGGAAAGCTGGAGGCTTCGAGTAGAATAAAGATCACGGTAAACAGAATCAGGAAAGTGTTGGTCAGCACGCCGCCCAGGCCATTAAACACAGAGGCAACGGTTCTCATCACTACGCCGGGATTTACATATTCGCGGATCACATTATCAGCCACTTCCACGCCAAGGCTGCGCAACCAGGTCACGCCATGGCTGGTCAGCGCCTGCAGTTTCTGCTCGTACAGCGGCATATCTTTATAAAATGCCGTCAGTGTACCGCCGACAAAAGAAGCCAGTACGGTGCCAAGCAACAGGAAACCTATAACCAGCAACAACACCGCCACAACGCCGGGGACTCGGTGATTAGTCAGCCAGCGCAGCAGTGGCGCACTGAGGATGGCAATAAATACCGCCAGTAAAAAAGGTACCAGCATGGCAGCGGCACTTTTAATACCTGCAATCACGATCACGACCGCGGCCGCACTCAGCAGAATATTACTGGCCAAACGATTATCTGAAGGCATAGCCATTCCCTGTTATGCAAAAAAAGGCACCATACACGAGCGCCCCCCTTCAGGGCCAGCGGCTCCGGCCACTTGGCAAGCGCATCCGAGTTGTATAATATCCGCGCCCTGAATCGCGGAAGTGGTGAAATTGGTAGACACACTGGATTTAGGTTCCAGCGCTTCACGGCGTGAGAGTTCGAGTCTCTCCTTCCGCACCAACTTTTCAGGAGCAGACGTATGTCCGGCCTCCTTACCCTGCTGATCTTTCTGCTGCTGGGTTCTCTGTTACAAACACTGCTGCATCTTCCTGTTCCGGCATCCATTGTTGGTATGCTGCTGTTACTGCTAGCGCTGATACTGCGCGGCAAAACGCCGGATAATCTGCAGCGCATCACCCAGACGCTGTCGCCCCTGCTGCCTTTATTTCTGATTCCGGTCAGTGTTGGCATCATTACCCAAAAGCAACTGCTCGCCGAACATGGTCCCGCCCTGCTGGTTATTCTTGCGCTCAGCCTGATTCCCGGCGCCCTGGTCAGTGCGCTGATTATGCGCAAGGGAGGTAAATCAGGCTCATGACACATCTGTTCAGTCTGCCGTTATTCTGGGCCGCACTTACCATTGCGTCTTTTCTTGCCGGCCAGCAACTCTACCGCCGCCTAGGTAACAACGCCTTTATTCCGCCGATTCTGACCGGCGTTGTACTGGTCGTGACCTGCCTGGAGTTAAGCGGTGTTTCTTATCAGACTTATATGCAGGGCGGTGATTACCTGAACCAGATGCTGGGGCCTGTGGTGGTCATGCTGGCGGTACCGCTGTATCAGTTTATTCATACCATGCGTAAACAATGGCTGCGCATTGTTCTGGCGGTAACTCTGGGCAGCGGCACAACCGTAGCCTGTGCAGTGTTGCTGGCGCACTTCTGGATTGGTGATGACGCCATCACCCGCACGATCTACACAAAATCCATTACCACTCCGGTGGCGCTGGCCATCAGCGAACAGGTCGGCGGCATCAACGCTCTGGCCTCAGCCTTTGTCATCATCACCGGAATTCTCGGGGCTCTGATGATTCCGTCCCTGTTAAAACTGCTGCGCATGGATGACCCGCAGGCCGTTGGACTGACACTGGGAATCTGCGCCCATGCCATTGGCACCAGTCGTGCATTGGAATTAGGACCACAGCAATCGGCCTATGCGGCAATGGCCATGACCCTGACCGCCACCCTGCATGCACTGGTATTGCCTTGGATTGTCTGACCACAAGCATCTATTGTTAAGGGACTTCGGCAAAGGACGCACTATGGGCCGCCACATAAAATACCTCTGGATGCTCGCGCTGGCGTCAACGCTGATGATCACAGTTGTTACCAGCCTCCTGCTGTATCTGCACGAAGTAAAACACCAGCAGGATGAGTTAGAGCGTCTGGCCGGCAGGTTCCTGCAACAATGGAAACTCAACTCCGACAGCCTGCCAGGCGCAGCCGAGCTGGGTTACCTGCGCAGCCAGGGGCTGGCGGTGCAGACCGGCGTATTGCATGACAATAAACTCAGCATCCGCCTGCCACCACAACCCGATATCAGCAAAGAAGCCGTAACCAAAGACGCGCAAGGCATCAGTGGCCTGCAACG
>NZ_DDCJ01000123.1:1591-27161 GCF_002335285.1 Thalassolituus sp. UBA2009 | reverse complement strand
ATGGAATATGAGCGAATAGCAGCATGAAAATGAACGTGTCCGTTTTATCGGGGCAAGATCTGGTATCCATCTCTCTGACCTGACTGAGATCGACCAGAATATTTTCCGGGACCTCTGCCAGAGCGTTTGAAAATATCTGAAAATCCTCGGCGATACTGAAAATGGAAAACTCACCTTCCACCGTGAAGATCATAAAATCTGCTTTTCGGGTAACGGAGGACGCCATGTCAGCCTCAGGGAAGAATCAGTTTATTAACAGCAGTCAGCATCTGATCAGCTTTAAATGGCTTAATAATCCAGGCTTTCGCCCCGGCGGCTTTACCCGCGGCCTTTTTATCTTCGGCACCTTCGGTGGTCAGCATAATCACAGGGGTAAAACGATACGCTGCATTCTTCTTCAGTTCCGTAACAAAACTGATGCCGTCCATATTGGGCATATTGACATCGGAAACCACCAGATGAATTTTCTGGCCACTTAATTTGCTCAAGGCATCCTTTCCGTCACAGGCTTCTATTACCTCAAAACCCGCCCCCCGTAAGGTCATGCCGACCACCTGACGAATACTGGCAGAATCGTCAACAATCATGATGGTTTTTGCCATAATTTATCTTTCCTTTTTCATTACAGACCGGGGTTAAAAATATTCGATTTCGTCATCATCGCCAGACGATTTCTGCGTACCAGTCTGTGCGCTTTTTTGTTCCAGCGTGGTGTAGGTTTGTTCAAGCTCGGATAACCACTGCTGCACATTGATGCTTTCAGGCAACTCGGCCGTGGTGCTGACATGATTCAGAAGTTTTTCTATATCGGCCGTGGTATGTCCGAGGATCTGGCAAACACGATCCTGAAACTGCAACCCGGTAAGAACCGACTTTACGTCTTCGCTGATGTTGCGGTTGCTTGACTGTAGTTCGGCCGCAATTTCCACACTGCGATTACCCACATTACGGAAACGATCCAGCGTTTCTTCGATCGTGGCAGAAATACGATTCATTTGTTCACCGTCCTGCTCGGTATTTCGTCTGGTTGTGGCCAGTGTGGTATCAAGCATGGTGTTCACTTCTTCGATGCGCTGCGCAATTCGCCGGCCAGTCTCTCCGGAGCGTGTCGACAGCGTCCGGACTTCATCAGCAACAACGGCAAAGCCCCGTCCCTGTTCACCGGCGCGGGCAGCTTCAATCGCGGCATTGAGTGCCAGTAAGTTGGTTTGCGCAGCAATGTCTGCAACCTCACCTCCCATTGCCCGGAGGTCTTCGGTGATTTCAGCCAGGCCGGTAATGTCTTCCAGCAACTGATTACGGCTTTCAATGCTTTGCTCGATTAAACGGATTATGTCGCCCAGCTTTTGATCAGATTCCTGTACAACCTGACGAATACCATCATTACCATGTAAGCCGGACACCGCATCTTCGGCCGTATCTACCGATTGCTGAAGACGGAAATAAATATTGTCAAAGCGGCCCGCCAGATCGGTAATATTGGTTTCAATCTGCTCACTGGCCAGTCCCTGCAGGCGAATCCATATCGGCAGAATATCACTCAGAGCCTGATGTTCTTCGGCAAACATCGCCTGATAATCAGGCTTATGATCCTCATTGGCGGTCTGCTGCTGCAGAGAAATCGTTCTTTGTTTTTTTTGCAGCCAGAGCACAGCAATAACGTCAGCAACCGTCAAAAGGAATGCCGCAATCCAATGCTGATAAACAAGTAAAAGAATAACCGGAAGACCGAGCAACAACGAAAGCAACGGTAAAGGTAAAACATCCTTTAAGGATGAACCTGGGTGGAAAAACGCCGGCGACGCCATAAATCAGAATCCAGATGATGAACACATCTAACCCTAGTAAGGCACTCAGGAACTGTCAAAAATGTAAAGACGAAAAAGTACGACTATTCACTGACTGCGTGATAGCAAACGCTCTCCGTAACAAGTGCTTTATTACTACGTTCATCAGCCCTTATGCTCAGATTCAGGCAGCCGCTGCAGAAATAAAAAAGCCGCAGGTTTCCCTGCGGCTTTTTTGTTGTGAGAAGCAATGAAAAGAAGTGATCAGTCTTCGCTGGTCGATACAATTTTGTGAATCGACAGGTCAGCACCATTAAACTCTTCTTCTTCATCCAGACGGATGCCGGAGATGGCTTTAACAATACCGTAGACCACAAAACCGCCAATCGTTGCCACCAGAATACCGGCAACGGTTCCCAGCAGCTGTGACATAAAGCTTACGCCACCCAGACCACCAAAGGTTTCTGCGCCGAAAATACCAGCCGCAATACCACCCCAGGCACCACACAGACCATGCAGTGGCCACACACCCAATACGTCATCGAATTTAGGGAATTTATTCTGCGCCAGAGTAAACATAAAGACGAACAACGCACCGGCAACACCACCAACAATCAATGCACCAATCGGATGCATCAGGTCAGAACCGGCACACACCGCCACCAGACCCGCCAGCGGACCGTTGTGAATAAAGCCCGGGTCTTTTTTGCCGACAATCATGGCAACCACTGTACCGCCAACCATCGCCATCAGGCTGTTAACCGCTACCAGACCGGAAATTCCATCCAGAGTCTGGGCAGACATCACGTTAAAGCCGAACCAGCCCACCGCCAGAATCCACGCACCCAGCGCCAGAAACGGAATGTTGGAAGGCGCAAAAGCCACCACACGGCCATCACGGTAGCGGCCACGACGGGAACCCAGCAACACAACTGCGGCAAAGGCTATCCAGCCACCGACGGCGTGAACCACCACGGAGCCGGCAAAGTCGTGAAACGGGGCACCAAAGCTGTTTTCCAGCCAGCCCTGGAAGCCGTAGTTACCGTTCCAGATCATGCCTTCAAAAAACGGATATACGAAAGCTACCGTCAGGGCAGAAGCAATCAGAATCGGGTAGAACTTTGCACGTTCGGCAATACCACCGGACACAATGGCCGGAATCGCCGCAGCAAAGGTCAGCAGGAAGAAGAACTTCACCAGGTCGTAACCATTATTTGCTACCAGTTCGCTGGCGCCGCTGAAGAAGTTCGCCCCATAGGCAATCTGATAACCGATGAAAAAGTACGCCAGTGTCGACACACCAAAATCGGTGATGATTTTTACCAGAGCATTGACCTGGTTTTTATGGCGTACGGTACCGACTTCCAGAAAGGCGAAGCCGGCGTGCATTGCCAGTACCATAATGGCACCGAGCAGAATAAACATGGTGTTGGCGCTTTGCATCAAAGTCTCAACGGCGCTGTTGATGCTGTTAACGTCAATAGTTTCCACGTTGTGTCCTCACTTTAATTCGCTGGGTTCTTGCTGATAAAAACGGCTCACTCAGATCAGTTGATCAACAACCGGAGTTGCGATGCTTCATGAGAGTGCCGGCTGGAAAAATGGACACCAGAGTGGTGCGCAACAATCCAATAAGTCAGGGTTTTAGCAGGTTCCGTACCAACTTTGTCAGGATTGCCTGACAAAGCCGGAACAAAGTGTGAGGATTGCGCACGCATTCAGCACTCACGCGCCCTGAATGCGTGCATACAACGTCAGGCAGGATGTGTTATGTGGAAACAATGGTGAATATTCGGACGACGCCCGTAATCAAACGGCACCGATTTTGCGCTCACATCCTTTATTGTGAACTCTTTTAGTGCATCCGTATCCAGATCAAAGCGTCGCAGGTTATTGGAGAAAATCAGCAGCCCACCCGGATTCAGACAGCGCATGGCCTGTTCGACCAGCATCACATGGTCGCGCTGAATATCCAGCACCCCTTCCATCCGCTTGGAGTTAGAAAACGTCGGCGGGTCCATAAAGATCAGGTCATAGCGCTCATTACAATCACGCAGCCACTGTATACAGTCGGCCTGAATAAATTCGTGCTGTTCCGGTTTGATACCATTCAGCAGGAAGTTCTCTTTGCCCCAGTTAAGGTAGGTACGCGACATATCAACGCTGGTGCAATGCGCTCCGGCTACCGCTGCGTGCACACTGGCGGTGGCGGTATAACAGAACAGGTTCAGGAAGCGCTTACCGGAAGCCAGCCCGGCAATCTGCAGGCGGGTCGGACGGTGATCAAGGAACAGGCCGGTATCCAGGTAATCTTTCAGATTCACCAGCACCTGCACATTACCTTCACGTACCGGCATAAAACGCTGTTCGGTGTTCTGCTTCTCGTACTGACGTTTGCCGGCCTGACGCTCGCGACGCTTGAGTACGATCTGCTGCGCCGGAATACCGGTGACTTCAGGCAACACGGCTAGCACATCCAGCAGACGACGCTCTGCTTTGGCTTCGTCGATGGATTTCGGCGGTACATATTCCTGCACATGCAGCCAGTCGCCATACAGATCAACCGCCACCGCGTATTCCGGCAGATCGGCATCGTACAGGCGATAACATTCAACGTTTTCGCGCCTGGCCCACTTCTGCAGTGGTTTCATATTCTTTTTCAGACGGTTGGCAAAGGCTTCAACCGGACCACGGATCATACTGCCCTGTGGCTGTGCTGAGCGCTCATCGGCAGCACCGAATACCAGTAAGCGGGTAGCGATCTGCCCGTTCATCAGGCGGTATTGCTTATCCAGCGGACGACGGATGCTCTTGGCCAGATCGGTATTACCGGTAAACACCGCCAGCTGCCATTGTGGCAGGCGCATGGTGGCATCGTGGAATTGCTGATACAGCGGCGCCAGCTGTGGCAGTTCGCTCAGGCGCTCACCATAAGGCGGGTTACAGACCACCAGACCGCCCTCTTCAATCACTTCGTTCTGCACCCGTAGCTGCTCAATCGCACGGCGTTCCAGGTGAATCTTACCGGCCAGCGGAGAGCGGCTCAGGTTCTGATGGGCAGCCGCCAGCTGATCGGCATCAATATCAAAACCGTACAGGCGGCTGTGCATGGCGTTAAGCCCCGCGGTACGGCGCAAACGCGCCTGTTCGACCTCGGCCAGCCACAGTGACCGGGTATGGCCCAGCCAGCCTTCAAAGCCCCACTTCTGGCGGTTCAGACCCGGTGCAATGTCGGCGGCCATCATGCCCGCTTCAATCAGCAGGGTGCCGGAACCACACATTGGGTCAATAAGATGCTTACCTTCTGCCGCCAGTGCAGGCCAGCCGGCACGGATCAGAACCGCAGCCGCCAGGTTTTCTTTTAATGGCGCCTTACCAGGCTGCAGACGGTAACCACGACGGTGCAGACTGTCGCCACTGAAGTTGTAATACAGATTAAGTTTGCCTTTGCGCAGCTGCGCTTCAATACGGACATCGCCGTCTTTATCCACCGACGGGCGGGCGCCGGTGTCCTCACGGAAGCGGTCAACAATGGCGTCTTTGATCTTTTGCGCGCCAAACTGGGTATTGTTGAGGTAATCAGTACGGCCGTGAAAATCGATGCGGAAGGTCGCTCCCACGGCAAAAATGGCTGGCCATTCGACAGAACGGGCCGCTTCGTACATTTCGTCGACATTGTCTACCTGACTTTCATTCAAAGGCAGCAGCAGGCGGCTCGCCAGACGGCTCCATAAACAAAAGCGATAGGCCAGCGTCAGGTCGCCGCGCCAGATCACACCAAGGTGTGTTTCACGTTCAACTTCACCGCCCAAGTGCCTGATTTCATCCGCCAACAGGGATTCGATACCTTTCGGGCAGGCCGCCAGCCAGGTCATGGTTGTTGCTGTTGTTTCATTTTGCATGATGAGAAAACCCGTTTCGTCAAATAGCCTGTGGCTGTAAGAATAGTGACGCTTAGAAGTAATAAATAATTAACATTCCTCACCAGCCTGAGGTACAACAGGGGTTCGGTCAGTGATTCAACCAGTTGTTCTGGCCGTCGAGCAAATAACTTTAGCGAGGAAGCTTTCTATGAAAAAACAGAAACGCGACATGCAGGAAAGAGCTTTTGCACGTGGTTATCGCGCTGGCGTTGAGCGCCGTTCAAAAGATCTTGCACCCATAGGACCACAACGAGACTCCTGGCTTGCAGGTTGGCGTTCCGGTCGTGCCGACCACTGGGATGGTTACACCGGCGTTTCTGGCATTCATAAAATGGCCGTATGACGTTCTCCAGGGCTTAATGCCCGTTGTGCACGCTTCCTCTTCAGGGAAGCAAAGCCCTGCTACAAGCAGGGCTTTTTTTTGCTTAAACGCCGTACCTGCCCGGGCAAACTCAGCCCTGTGTACGTAAATCGGCCAGTGCATCCACCGCTTCGCGGATCAGCTCCGGCCCACGATAAATAAAACCAGAGTAAATCTGCACCAGCGACGCACCGGCTTTGACCTTTTCTGCAGCACCTTCACCGTCGAGAATGCCGCCCACACCAATCACCGGCAGTTTACCGGCCAGCGCCTGACACAGGTGCTCAACGGTCTCGGTTGCCAGATCTTCCAGTGGCGCGCCACTCAGGCCACCGGCTTCATTACCGTAACGCAGACCCTGCACACCTTCACGCGACAGTGTGGTATTGGTGGCGATCACACCATCGATGCCGCTGTTAACAAAGGTTTCAGCCACCAGCGCCACGTCGTCTTCTTCCATATCCGGTGCGATTTTGACGAACACCGGCTTGTAACCGAATTCTTTGGCCAGCTCCAGCTGACGGGCTTTAATCGGCTCCAGCAGCTGTTTCAGCGAATCGCCGAACTGCAGGGTACGCAGCCCCGGAGTATTCGGCGAGGAAATATTCACGGTGATATAGGTCGCATGCTGATACACCTTATCGAGGCAGATCAGGTAGTCAGAAGTCGCGTCTTCGACGGCTGTATCGAAGTTTTTACCGATATTAATCCCCAGCACACCACGGTATTTTGCCGCTTTTACCCGCTCAACCAGATGATCAACGCCTTTGTTGTTGAAGCCCATACGGTTGATGATGGCCTGACGTTCAGGAATACGGAACAGGCGCGGCTTAGGATTACCCGGCTGCGGACGCGGAGTGACGGTACCAATTTCGATAAAACCAAAACCCAGACGGGCAAAAGCATCGATATAATCCCCGTTTTTATCCAGACCCGCGGCTAAACCGACCGGATTAGGGAATTCAATACCGGCAACGGTTGTTGGCAAAGATGCAACCTGAGGCGCCAAAAACTGCAAGAGTCCAAGGCGTTCGCTGGCCCCCATCATATCCAGTCCCAGTTCGTGGGAGGTTTCACCATTCAGACGAAACATCAGAGCGCGACTCAGAGCATACCAATCCATAACAGACCTCAGTTGACAAAGCGGGTGGCAAAACGGCCGGCATTATATGCCAGTCCGTCCGCGCTGTAGACGACTGAGCGCAAAAAAACGCGCTATACCGTGAAAGTCAGGCTCCCAGGCGCACAATACGCTGAAACTTGCCCTGATCATCGAATTCAATGGCAAAACGGCCATAGATACCTTCATGCTGCACAACCTGCTGCAGCACGCTGGCAGGAAAACGGACATTCCGTCCGTCCAGCGCCCGTGCCACGACCTGTTTTACCTGGCCGCGATAAAAGCGCTGATATTCCTGAGCAGAGATTGCCAGATCCAGTACGATGCGCTGCATTATGGCTCCTGTCGCTGATTATCGTGGAAAGAGTCTGCCAATGGCGGCTGTGGCTGCTGCCGCCAAAGATCAAGCTGCAGGCGTAATTCCCGGATACGCTCTACCACGCCCTGTGGCAGACGGACTTCCTGCATAAAGGCACGTTGCGCCAGAATCACTTCTGGCTGCAGATAATCAGGCAATACCTGCAAACCGGCATGGTTCAGCACCCGATCCTGCCAGCGGCCATATTTATTCTGCGGTAACGATTGCGGGGTACAAAGCGGCTGATAATGCAGTACCTGCTCAAGCATGCTGAGGTTACGGAAAGCGGAGCAATTAACGCTTTCATTCCAGGCTGTGTCGATATAACCGCTGAAATGAAATGTATCAACCAGTCTCCAGCGCTGCTGTTCACAGCGGATATAAGGTGTAACCTCACGCCCGGATAACGGGTCAGGATGCTGCGCCAGAATACGGTTCCAGAAACGCAGGCCATTCAGATTGGCCGCCAGATCAGCAAAGGAAAACACCCCCGTGGTCTGAGCGCCAAAGTACAGAGATTCTGACCACTCGCCAAACAGCATGCCCTCTTCAACCGAATCCTGCAGCCGGTCGGTAACTTCAAAATAGCTGTAGCCTTCGGTAAAAAAGTGGCCAAGTTTATCGCTGCCGATTTCCACATCGCCAACACGGATAACGGCGGCAACGCGTTCACTCAGCACCAGTGATGGGGATTGCTGCCAGATAAAATTACGGTATACCGAATCGCGGAAAGCTACACGGCGCCGGCTGATCTGCGGGTGTTCTTCGGCAAAAGTTTCAAGCTGGCCAATCACCGGCCGCGCCAGCTCCCAGCTCAGCGCGTCGTACAGACGCTCTTCTTCACAGGCGGGATACTGCAACGCCGGACGGGAACGCAGTTGAGGTGGTTTGGTCACCGGCCGGTTGGCCATAGTTACGGCGAGTTGCAGGCGGCGGTTAACCTCAGCTTCAAGCAAGGGGGCGGCATCAGACAGCAGAACAGCAGAATGCCCGCTGAACTGGTCAACCTCAGCCGCCTGCAGAGGCAGCACTGAAAAAACGCTGCTAACGAAAAAAACAAAGCGCAGATAACGGACGCCTAACAACAGTTTCACCATAACCTGAAAATAACGGCAGAATCATAAAGCTTTCTGCCGCCACTCACTACTCACACTCAGGTACAGCTTCCTCACCGTCAACACAGGGGCGCTGGTGACGGCTGGCCTGTGCCAGGTCCAGCAACTCCCGCAGCGCAACCGATAACATGGTAAATTCCAGCGAATCAGCAGCTTTCAGCTCATTCAGCATGTTCGCCCAGCGAGCGACCAGAGAGGCATACTCCTCTTCCCATTGAGCAATCGATTCAGCAAGGGTTATACCATCTTCCTGTGTCCCGAGAATGCCAACGGTCAACGCTCTCTGCTGCCAGTCAAGATCGTCGCGCAGCGTTTCCCGTGCCAGTGCTTCCCAATGGCTGTTCGATGGCAACGCATTCACCTGCTGAATAAACCAGTTCAGGGATAAATGCTCGCCCATTTCAAAATAAGCTTCAGCAACCTGGCGGATATCGCGCCCGGTTTGAGCGGCGGCTTCAATAATACCCAGCGCCGAATACAGGTTTGCAGCTCCGGCGGTTAAGGCAGCCAGCGTTTCCGGCACTCCGGCTTCAACGCGGCGGTTATATACTTCCTGCCAGCGCTCCAGCGCAGAACCTTTGAGTGTACGGCCTAACTCAGCCGCAATGCTCTGCACGGCCGGTTGAAAACGCGCAACCTCTGCACCAATATCAATTTTTGCACGGCGATTACGTAAAAACCAACGGCTGGCCCGACGTACCAGACGCATCAGGTCCGCCATCATATCTTCCTGTTCTTCAGTGCTGATGTGGTAATCCAGAGCAGTAATCGCCTGCCAGTGTTCAGGCAAAGCAAATATATCGCGGGCGGTAATATAAGAACGGGCAATATCACTCATACTGGCCCCGGTCGAGTCATGCAGACGGTTAACGAAAGTAATGCCCATATAATTGACCATATCGTTGGCCAGTTGCGTGGCAATAATTTCCCGGCGCAGGCGGTGATGACTCAGAGGCTCAGCAAAACGATCGCAGAAGGCCTGCGGAAATGCGGTATGTAAAATACTGGCGACGTATTCATCATCATGAATATCCGGATGATTAAGCTGCTCTTTAAGATCCGCTTTAGTATACGAAATCAGCACCGCTAATTCCGGACGGGTCAGCCCCTGGCTGGCCGCGCGACGTTCCATCAGGACATCTTCGTTAGGCAGAAATTCAAGTGCCCGGTTGAGTTTGCCGTGGGTTTCGTACTCCCGCATCAGACGCACATACTCATCCAGCCGGACTTTACAATCACGGTGTGCCAGCGCAATTGCCTGAGTCTGACGATAGTTATTATTCAGCACCAGACGGGCGACATCATCGGTCTGCTGCATAAATATTTCGTTACGTTGTTTGCGCGTCAGATCACCACTGTCGAGTACTTCATTCAGCATAATCTTGATATTCACTTCGTGGTCGGAGCAATCCACACCACCAGCGTTATCAATAAAATCGGTGTATGAGGCACCACCTTTAAGGCCATATTCCACCCGGCCAAGCTGAGTCATGCCCAGATTGCCGCCCTCACCGATCACTTTGGCCCGTACTTCCTTACCGTTAATCCGCAAGCCATCATTGGTTTTATCTCCGACATGGGAGTGACGTTCTGCAGACGATTTAATGTAAGTTCCGATACCACCATTCCAGATCAGATCGACCGGTGCGCGCAGCAGCGCTTTGATTAAATCGTTCGGCGGCAGACGATCTTCCACAATGCCAAAACGCTGCTTCATTTCCAGAGATACGGGTACGCTTTTCGCTGAGCGTAAAAAGATACCGCCACCTTTGGAAATCAGCTCCTTGTTGTAATCTTCCCAACTGGAACGTGGCAGCTCAAATAAGCGTTTACGTTCAACAAAACTGCGAGCAGAATCCGGATTCGGATCGATAAAGATATGCATGTGATTAAACGCCGCCACAAGACAAATATGCTCAGAAAGCAGCATGCCATTACCAAACACATCACCGGCCATATCACCGATACCAACCACGCTGAAATCCGTTTCCTGAATATTAATACCCTGCTCACGGAAGTGACGCTGTACCGAAACCCAGGCGCCGCGGGCTGTAATACCCATTTTTTTATGGTCGTAACCAATGGAGCCACCGGAGGCGAAAGCATCGCCCATCCAGAAACCACGGGTTACTGCAATTTCATTGGCAATATCGGAAAAGGTTGCCGTGCCTTTATCGGCAGCCACCACCAGATAGGGATCATCATCATCGTGACGAACCACATTATCCGGCGGTACAACCTGACCTTCGACCAGATTATCGGTAACATCCAGTAAGGCACTGATAAAGGTCTGATAGCTGGCAATACCTTCAGCCATAAAGGCATCACGTCCGCCCTCTTTCGGCAAACATTTGGCAATAAAACCACCTTTGGCACCGACAGGAACAATCACCGCGTTTTTAACCTGCTGCGCCTTAACCAGCCCCAGCACTTCAGTGCGGAAATCATCACTGCGGTCTGACCAGCGCAACCCACCACGGGCAACCCGGCCACCACGCAGGTGCACACCCTCCACACGGGGTGAATAAACAAAAATTTCAAACATAGGCCGCGGCAACGGCATATCGCTGATCGCCGCCGGATTCACTTTTAACGCCAGGTAAGATTTACTTTTTCCCTGCTCATCCTGCTGGAAAAAATTGGTGCGCAGTGTCGCTTTGATCAGTTCTATATAGCGGCGGATGGTACGGTCTTCGTTCAGCTGATCCACACCTTCGAGAGCATCAATCAGCTGCTGTTCACACTGGTTAACCTCTTCGTCGCGCTGCTCGGGGGTGCATTCTTTAAGGCCAAAACGCAGATGAAACAGATGAACCAGTCTGGCGCTGATATCAATGTAGCGACACAGAGTCTCAGCGATGTAGTTCTCCGAAATACCAAAACGGATTTGCTTCATATAGCGGGCGTATGCGCGCAGGATAGAAATATCCTTCCAGCTTAATTGCCCGCCCAGTACCAGCCTGTTAAAGCCGTCATTCTCGGCCTGCCCTTCCCAGACGGCACGGAAAGAATCCTGAAACAGGCTTTTAACCGCAGCAATATTGATACTGTCAGACAGGGTATAGCGCAGCAGAAAATTATGAATCCAGATACGCTGTCCATCGGCGCAGATAATCTCGTAAGGATGCTCCCCCATCACCCGTAAACCCAGATTCTCCAGTACCGGAATAACATCCGACAGCGGCAGAATAGTATCGCGGTTAAACAGTTTAAAACGCAGTTCGTTATCACCCTCTTCCAGTTCACGATAAAAACTCATCGCCAGCTGGCCCGCTTTCTGCCCGCACAAATGCTCCATATGCTGAACATCCACTACGGCCGTACGGGCGGTAAAGTTCTCACGGTAACCTGCAGGAAAAGCATCGCGATAGCGGTGAAACTGATGATTTCCGCGTTCCTCCCCGGCCTGTTCTATCAGGGCATCGTGCAGATCATCCTGCCATGAACGGGCAACCTGACAGATTTTTTTCGCCACCGCCTGCTCATCAAACACCACAGGGTTATCAGGGTTCAGTCGCAGTGTGTACTGAGTACGCGCCAGAATGGATTCAGAAAAGTAGGTATTAAACTCAATATCCAGCGGTGAAAACTCGGCCGCCAGCACCGCTTCGATACGCTGGCGCAGTTCAGTGTTATAAATATCACGCGGTACATAGGCCAGACAGGATATAAATTTACTGTAAGAATCTTTGCGCAGATACACCCGGGTCTGACGACGTTCCTGAATATTCAGAATGCTTAATGCTGTGCGATGTAATTGCTCTGCCGTTGACTGGAATAACTCATCACGCGGATACACCTCCAGAATACGGTTCAGCTCTTTACCACTGTGACTGGCCGGATTGAAATCAGCCATTTTCCGCACATCGTTGAGTTTTTCCCGTACCAGCGGAATATTGTTTGGCGTTTCGATATACACAATGGAGGTATAAAGCCCCATAAAACGGATGCCGCCGGTGACTTCGCCGTCTTTATTAAAGAACTTAACCACCACATAGTCCGGATACGCCGGACGATGAACCCGGCTGCGGCTACCGGATTTCATAAAACTTACGACCTGCTGATTGGTGATAAAATCGCGCACTTCATCTTCAAGGTCGCGCAACAATAAGCGGTTACGGCTCGCCTTATTGTAATTAAAAAGGCCCAGATCCTGCTCACTGTCACGTACAACATACTGCTCTTTACCTTCATTCTCGATATGGAAAACATCACAGGCCAGAAAGGTAAAGTGGTTATGAATCAGCCAGCGCAAAAACTCCTGTGCTTCTTTGTAATGTGCTGCGCGGTCTTTATGGTGTGGTTTGTTCAGGCGGGTAATGGTGGCTTCGGCTTTTTCAATAATCGCTGGAAAATCATTAACGCAGGCGGTGACTTCAGCAATCACATCCAACAGTTGTCCAGTCAGCGACTGCAGCAAATCGGTATCAGAGTGGTGGTCAAACTCAATATAAATAATCGCTTCTGCTGTTGATGCTTTTTCCTCTTTATACCAGTCATTTTCCGTTTTCAGTTGGTGCTTTTTATCACGCTGAGCATGCAATACGCAGTAATGAATCGAATGCAGTGATAACTGCCGTGCATTAAGCTGCATACGTACCGAATCGACCAGAAAAGGCATATCATCGCAAACGATCTCAACCACCGTATGAATCGATTGCCAGCCATGATTCTCATAGTCGGGGTTAAACACACGGACCTTAGGCTGATGCGGTTTACGTTGCTGAATAAACTGCCAGCAGGACAGCGTCGCGCCATACACATCCTCCACTGAACGGGCCATCAATTCATCGGCCGGTGCACCAGAAAAATACAGATCTGCAAAGCGTTGCAGGACCGCGGCCTGCTCGTTATGGTTACGTTCCTTAATAATGGTGTGCAAAGCAGTCAGCATAGTGTTATCCGTATTGAGCCCTGATAACTCCTAAGCTTAGATCATTTCGCCACCAGCGCGGTCTCCGTACCGGGGTAAGCAGCACAGTGAACTTTCGCTGCAGCAACCAATCAGAGCCATTGACCAAATGCTTTGAGTCTCTAAAATCCGAATTAAATCAACGCTCTGGGATAAAAAGAAGATGACTGAACAACAGGGTTTTGCACGCTTGAAAGAAGCACTGCAACAACAGATTATTGGCCAGCCCCATCTTGTTGAACGCTTGTTAATTTGTTTATTAAGTGATGGTCATTTACTGGTTGAAGGGGCTCCCGGCCTGGCAAAAACCAAAGCCATTAACGCGCTGGCCGACCGTATAGAGGGGGATTTTAAACGTATTCAGTTCACCCCCGACCTGCTGCCGGGCGACATTACCGGTACCGAAATTTACCGCCCGCAACAGCAGACCTTCGATTTTCAGGCCGGGCCGATTTTCCATAACCTGATTCTGGCCGACGAAATTAACCGTGCACCGGCCAAAGTGCAGAGCGCCCTGCTCGAAGCCATGGCCGAACGTCAGGTGACCGTCGGCGGTATTACCCGCCCGCTGTCATCACTGTTTATGGTGATGGCCACCCAGAACCCGATCGAGCAGGAAGGCACCTACCCGCTGCCGGAAGCCCAGCTCGACCGTTTTGTCATGCACGTGGTGATTGATTATCCGGACAGCGAAGCCGAGCAGAAAATCCTGCGTCTGGCGCGTGGTGAAGCCATGCAGCAACAAAACCGCGACGACACCAAACTGTCGCAGGAGATGGTGTTCTCCGCCCGCCAGCAGGTACTGAATCTGCACATGAGCGATGCCGTTGAGCAGTATCTGGTACAGCTGGTGATGGCCAGCCGCCGCCCGGAGCCTTACGGCAAAGACCTCGCCAGCTGGATTGAATACGGCGCAAGTCCGCGTGGCACCATCGCCCTCGACCGCTGCGCCCGCGCCCACGCCTGGCTGAACGGACGTGATTACGTCAGCCCGGATGATGTGCAGGCCGTCGCCCACGATGTACTGCGCCACCGTCTGCTGCTCAGCTTTGAAGCCGAAGCCTCAGGCATGACGGTCAATAAAGTGATTAACGAACTGCTGCAACGGGTACCGGTTGTCTGATGCGCCAGGACGGACATTTCTCTGCAGGGGCCGAAATTCTGCCGGCCAATCTGGTGCAGCTGCGCACGCTGGCGCGCCAGCTACCGCTGCATAAACAGAAAAAAGTGCTGAACGATCTGGCTGGCAGCCATGCTTCTGCCATCCGCGGCCGCGGTCTGGATTACGCCGAAGTGCGTGAATATCAGGCCGGTGACGATATCCGTGCGATGGACTGGCGGGTAACCGCGCGCACCGGTGATGCGCACATCAAAGTTTTCCGTGAAGAAAAAGAACGGCCGGTATTGTTGGTCTGTGATCTGCGTGCCGCTATGCGCTTTGGCAGCCGCCGCGCACTGAAGCAGGTGCTGGCCGCCGACCTCACCGCCTTATTTGCCTGGGCTGCACTGGAACACGGCGACCGTATCGGTGCCCTGCTGTTTAACGACGAGCTGGAAACCGATCTGCGGCCCAAAACCGGCCGCAAACAGGTGCTGCAGTTACTGAATGAACTGACCACGATGGCGTCATCAGCCAGTGCCGATCCGCAACAGCGTATGCAGCAGATCTGCCGTCACCTGCGCCGCATTGCCCGCCCCGGCAGCGCCATTTATTTTATCAGTGACTGGACCGGCTTTGATGCCGACTGCGAGCAGCAGCTGCACGCGGTGACCCGCCATTGCGATCTGGTTGCTGTTCATATTTCCGATCCGCTGGAAGCCGAGCTGCCGCCGCCGGGCCTTTACAGCCTCAGCGATGGCCAGCAACGTTTGTCCCTCGACAGCACCACCAGCCGTCAGCGCGAGGAATATCAGCAGGCATTCAGCCTGCGCATGAACAGCCTGCAACAGCAACTACAGCGTCTTAAAGTGCCGCTGATTGCCCTGAGCACCAGCAATGCCGATCCGCTGCCGGCCCTGCGTCAGGGGCTCGGACTCGGAATGCTCAGCCGCGTACGGGCGGAGGAAAGCTGACTATGCAAGCGCAGAACGATACCCTGCAAATATACGATATTCATCTGCCCGACCCGGTCAGTGCCTGGCCGCCGGCCCCCGGCTGGTGGCTGCTGCTCATCGTTATTCTGCTGGCCGCGGTTGCCGCCTTTTTTGTCTGGCGCAAACTCCGGCAGCGCTGGCAGCGACGCCACGATTGCCTGCAGCAATTGCAGAACCTGCGCTCGCACTTCGATAAAACCGATGCCCAGGCCTGCGCCCAGGTTAACGAAATTCTGAAACTCTATTGCCAGCAGTATTTTCCTCAGGCGGTCGCCCTGCACGGTCAGACCTGGGTGGATTTTCTTAATCAAACCAGTCCGGTGGCGTTATTCAATAATCAAAGCGCACGGGCTTTGGCGGAAGCGCCTTATGCACCGGCACGCGCCGACTGGCGCCAGCATTATGGTGAGCTGGATGACCTACTCGCACTGGCACAACGCTGGCTGAAAAGCGCCCGCACAGACCAGGAAAAAACAGTCCGCCAGTCACTCACAAAAACGGAGGCCAGATAATGGAGTTTCACTGGCCCTGGGCGTTTTTTCTGTTGCCACTGCCGTGGATTATCCGCGCTTTTTTACCGCCATTAAAAGTCGAACAGGCAGCGCTTAAAGTTCCGTCGCTCAGCCCCTGGCGGCTGCAGAACAGCAAAGGTGGCGAACGTCAGACACAACAGAATCTGAGTGGCTGGTTACTGCCTCTGGCGTTATGGCTTGCGCTGGTTGGCGCCTTATCCCGCCCTTATCACAGTGGTGAAATAGTGCAGATGCCGGTGTCCGGCCGCGACCTGATGCTGGCGGTGGATATTTCCCAGAGTATGGAAATTGAAGACATGCGCCTGAATAACAAACCCGCCAACCGTCTCGCGGTAGTTAAGCAGGTGGTCAGCAACTTTATTGAACAGCGCAGCGGCGACCGCATGGGGCTGATTCTGTTTGGCAGCAATGCCTACCTGCAGGCGCCGCTGACCTTTGATGCCCGTACCGTCAGCACTTTTCTGAACGAAGCGCAGATCGGCCTGGCCGGTAAAAAAACCGCCATCGGCGACGCTATCGGTTTAACCATTAAACGTCTGCAGGACAATCCGGAACAAAGCCGGGTGATGATTCTGCTCACCGACGGCGCCAATACCGCCGGCGAAATTGAGCCGCTGAAAGCCGCCGAGCTGGCTGCCAGCAATGGCGTAAAAATTTATACCATCGGCCTTGGGGCTGATGTGATGGAGGTATCCAGCTTCTTCGGCACCCGTAAGGTCAACCCGTCACGGGATCTGGACGAAAATGCCCTGCGGGAAATTGCCCGCCAGACCGGCGGGGCTTTTTTCCGTGCCCGTGACACCGAAGAGCTGCAAAAGATTTATCAGTTTATTGATGATCTGGAACCCACCGAAAAAGACCCGGAAATTTATCGTCCGCAGCAGAGTCTGTACCACTGGCCGCTGGCCATTGCCTTTATCATCAGTCTGCTTATTGCCCTGCAACAACGCTTTAACCGGATGCCCGGCGGAGGTCGCCACTGATGGAATGGCTCAGTCAGTTTCATTTTTTACGGCCGCTGTGGCTGCTCGCCGCACTGCCTGCCCTGCTGGCTTTTTCATTGCTGCTGCAGCGCGCCTTAGGTGCCGGTCAGTGGGCCAGCGTGATTGATGCTCATCTGCAGCCTTATATGCTGGAGCAACAACTCAGCAACCGCCGCAAAACAGGTTTATGGTGGCTGCTCGCCGGCTGGCTGATCGCCTGCATTGCGCTGGCCGGTCCGAGCTTTGAAAAACTGCCGCAACCTTTGCAAAAAAATCAGGATGCGCTGGTTATTATGCTCGACATGTCGGCATCCATGGGCGCCCAGGATCTGAAACCCTCACGTGCGGTACGCGCCATTCAGAAAGTCACCGATATTGTCCGCAGCCGCGCCGACGGCCTGACCGCACTGGTCGCCTATGCCGGCGACGCCCATACAGTGACGCCTTTAACCGATGACCGCGACACCATCGAAAATCTGCTGCCGTCGTTATCCCCTTTTATTATGCCGAGTCCCGGCAGCCGTCCGGATAAAGCGATCCGGCTGGCGCAGCAGCTGGTCAGCGATGCCGGTATCCAGCAGGCCCGCCTGCTGTTACTGACCGACGGTATTATCAGCAAAGATATTGAACGAATCCGTAACAGCCTCGACAGCCAGCGCTTTCAGCTTAAGGTACTCGCCATCGGCACCGCCGAAGGCGCGCCGGTGCCGATGCCCGGCGCCGGTTTTCTGCGTGACGGCAGCGGCACCATCGTGCTGCCACAGCTGGATCTGGGGCCGATCCGCGATCTCAGCCGTGAGCTGAATATTCCCTGGCAGACACTGAGTATTAACGACAGCGACTGGCAAAGCCTGTTACCCGAACAGCCGCAAAGCTTTGACCAGCTGGAAACCGACAGCGGCTTTGCCCGTTTTGATCAGTGGCACGACGCCGGCTACTGGCTGGTCTTTGCCTTGTTGCCCGTTGCTCTGCTGCTGTTCCGCCGTGGCGTACTGTTCAGCCTGCTGTTACTGCCACTGTGCTGGCCCGACAACAGCTATGCGCTGGAGTGGAAAGATTTATGGCAAACCCCGGACCAGCAAGGCTCAGAACTGTTTGAACAGGATCCGGCTGCTGCCGCACAGGCCTTTGAAGATCCCGCCTGGCGTGGCAGCGCCGCTTACCGTGC
The DNA here is from genome assembly GCF_002335285.1 of Thalassolituus sp. UBA2009. Lineage (NCBI taxonomy): Bacteria > Pseudomonadati > Pseudomonadota > Gammaproteobacteria > Oceanospirillales > Oceanospirillaceae > Thalassolituus > Thalassolituus sp. UBA2009. The sequence continues at coordinate 8,807 of NZ_DDCJ01000123.1, read as the reverse complement.
CGGCGATTATGAAAGCGCCGCCAAAGCCTTTGCCGAAGGCCCGCAAACCGCCATCAGCCATTACAACCGTGGTAATGCACTGCTGCAGGCCGGAAAGCCGGATGAAGCCATCGCCGCCTATGATGAAGCCCTGAAGCTGAACCCGGATATGAAAGAAGCCGCGGCTAACCGTGAGACCGCCGAAAAACTAAAACAGCGACAAGAACAACAAAAAGAGCAGCAGCAGGATGGCCAGCAGCAGGAAGGTCAGCAACAGAACGGTCAGCAGCAGGACGGTCAGCAGCAGGACGGTCAGCAGCAGGACGGTCAGCAACAGGACGATCAGCAACAGGACGGTCAGCAACAGGACGGTCAGCAACAGAATGCTCAGCAGCAGGACGGTCAGCAGCAGGACGGTCAGCAGCAGGACGGTCAGCAGCAAGACGGCCAGCAACAGAACGCTCAGCCGCAGGATCAGAGTGAAGACGATGCCTTTGCCCGGCAGCAGGCTGATAAGCTGGCCGAACAGCAGCAGGATGAATCAGCCTCTCAGGCAGCACAGAATCAGGAGCCGGAGACTGACGAAGAGAAACAGGGCAGAGCAGCCGCTGAAGAAGATCAGGAAGAGCCGCAGGAAGAATCCGCGCAACAACTGCGCCGCCAGTCTGACCAACCGGAAACAGAAATCAACGGCCTCAGCCGTGAAGAACAGGCCGCCATGCAACAATGGCTGAACCGTGTCCCGGACAATCCCGGCAACCTGTTACAGCGCAAATTTTTATACCAGTACCGGCAACAGGCCGATCAGGAAAGTGAGGATGTTTTATGGTGATGCGTGATCTGCTGTTTAACCGCATTCACTGGCTGCAGGGGTTGCTGCTGGCGTTGCTGCTGGCCACCACTCAGGTGCAGGCTGCTACCTTCAGTGCCAGCGTTGACCGCAAAGAAGTCGCCGAGCGCGACACCTTTAATCTGATGCTGCGCTACAGCGAACAGGTGGGTTTTGGCTCACCGGATTTAACTCCGCTGCAGAACGATTTTCAGGTGCTGAACCAGCAGCGCTCCAACCAGTTCCGCTCCGTCAACGGCAAGACCGAGTCCTTTACCGAGTGGACCCTGACGCTCACGCCCAAACGCAACGGTAAACTGACCATTCCCCCGATCCGTTTTGAAAATCAGCAGACGCAGCCCATTACCATCAACGTGCGCGAGCTGTCAGCGGATGTAAAAGCGCAGATCGCCAAAGAATTTTTCTTCGATACCGAGATCAGCCAACAGGACAACTATTACGTTCAGGGGCAGATTCTTTACACCGAAAAACTGTATTACAGCGTCAGCCATGAAGACGCCACCCTGTCGGAATTTAAAGTGACCGATGCTCTGGTACAGCCGCTGGGGGATGTGCGCCAGTATACGACCGTTGTTGATGGCCAGCGTCTGGGCGTGTACGAGCGGCGTTTTGCGATTTTCCCCGAAGAAAGCGGCGAGCTGGTGATTCCCGGCCAGCGCTTCAGCGCCCGCATCAGCAATCCTTACGACCGCTGGAGCCGTGGCCGTCAGGGCTCTGCGGTCAGCAAGCCGATTACCCTGCAGGTTAAACCCATTCCGCAGGATTATCCGCAGGCGCCCTGGATTCCGGCTGAAAACCTGAGCATCAGCGAAACCTTCAGCACACCGCCACAGCAATGGGTGGCCGGCGAACCGGTTACCCGTACCCTGATCCTGACCGCCAAAGGTCTGCCCGGCAGTCAGCTACCGGCCATTGCCCTGCCGGTGGTTGATAATCTGCGTTACTACCCGGATCAGACTCAGCAAAATGAACAAAGCAGCGACGAGGGCCTGACCGGCACCTCGGAACAATCCATCGCCCTGGTACCGGGCAGCAGCGGCCGTATTCTGCTGCCGGAAATCCGCATCCCCTGGTGGAACACCAGAAGCGGTACTCTGGAATATGCCGTATTACCGGCCCACAGCATTCAGGTTAAGCCAGCCAAAGGGGCTGTGGCATCATCACAAACAGCCGAGCCTGTAACAAACAACAGCGACGCAGATGCCATGGAGCAGCCTGGCGACAGTGCTGGTACCAGCACCACCAACAACGGCAGCGCTGGCGAGCTGTTCTTCTGGCAACTTGCTGTAGCTGTTTTGGTGCTGAGTAATGGGCTGCTTTTACTGCTGTGGTGGCATGCCCGACGCACGGCACAGACCCGGCCAGCCGCGACAGACAGTGAGCGTAACAGAACCATGCGCAAAAAACGCTGAAGCAGCACTGGCAGGCATTGAGTAAGGCCTGCCAGCAGGGAGACGCCACAGCCATGCGCAGCCACCTGCTGGCCTGGGTTAATGCCGGCGGATTAAACAGCAAAGATTTAAGCATCCGCCTGCCACTGGCCAGCCTCAGTCAGCTGGCCGGATTACTGCCGGAGCCCAAATTACAGGCTGCGCTGGCGGAACTTGATGCCCGGCTCTATTCGCCACAGCAGAATTCCGCCTATAACGGCCAGAACCTGCTGGCGTTATTAAAAGAGCAGCAACGTCAGAGTGGCAAAACAGAGACACAACGCGCCGTACTTTATCCACACTGAAGTAACGGGGGATTGCAGAAACAGGCCGGAGGATTCAGTACGGTGCGGCTATTCGCCCGGAAACTGATCCGGCCCGGCGCCAGGAGAGGCAGGCAACTTATTCGCCCCGGCATGGGCTGACTTATCCAGATACATCGCCTGATCAGCGACTTCAATCCAGCTGCTGGCATCGGCAACATCAGGATACCCCACATAAGCCAGACCAATGCTGAAATGTACCGGAAATTCTCCGGTCGGGGTCTGATGACGCAGCACGTTATTACGCAGATTCCGCAATGCCAGCGAGGCATCGCGAACATTGCTCTGCGGCAATACCACCACAAACTCATCACCGGCATAGCGCGCCAGAATATCCGTGGCGCGGATATGCTGACGGATATGCTCAGCCAGCGCCTGTAATGCCTCGTCACCGGCAATATGACCGAAGGTATCGTTAATCTGTTTAAAGTCGTTCAGGTCGATAAACAGCAGCGAGCACGGTGTCTGATAGCGGCGATACAGTTCCAGCTGATGTTCCAGCTCTTCATACAGTGCCTGACGGTTCAGACAACCGGTCAGCGGGTCGGTACGGATTAACAGATTAAGCCGTTCGGTCGCCTGATGTGCCTGCTCCAGGGCATGAGCCATATCCGCTTTGGCTTTAACCTGATCGCTGATGTCCGTCGCCAGACCAATCAGATACTCCAGTTTACCGCTGCTGTTCAGCACCCCTGTCCCAGTGTCGAAGATATAACGCAGGCCCCGCTCCGGATGCTCTACCCGATATTCGATTTCCCAGCGCCCTTGCCGGTGGCGTTCTATTTCCGCGCGCACCCGCGCCCGGTCATCTTCGTAAATCCCCTGCAGAAAACTGTGCGCATCATCGTACAGGCTGGCACAACTGCGCCCCCAAACCCGCTCATAAGCCGGGTTAACAAACAGCATCTGTTCTATTCCCGGCGTCGACATCCACACTACCGATTGAATGGTTTCGGCAATGGTGCGGAATTTAACCTCGGACTGCTGCAGCAATAATTCAGACTGCTTGCGGTCACTGATGTCTTCAATCACGGAAATAAAATAATCGGGGAAATTCTGCTCATCGCGGATCAGGGTCACCGTAAGGTTCGCCCAGAAATAGCGGCCATCTTCATGACGGTAGCGTTTCTCAATACTGTAAGAGCTATGACTGCTGCTCAGCAGGTCATTTACTTTGCTGACATCCAGTTCAAGATCATCCGGATGAGTAATGTCCTGAAAACAATGTTCCAGTAATTCTTCACTGCTGTAGCCCAACAGGTCGCACAGGCGGCGGTTCACTCTTAAAAAGCGTCCCCCAAGGCTGACACAACAGATCCCCACGGCAGAATGTTCAAACAGTTCGTCATACGCCTTGTGCTGTTCGCGCAGCTTACGCTCAGAAATCCACAGCGTACTGGTATCCAGAATGGTCGCGATTGCCATCTGCTCGCCGTCGTAATCCACCAGTGCCAGATGAATCTCGGCATTAATTTTCTGCCCCTGAGCATCGTTGATCCAGATACGGTTATTCATCCGCCGTTCGCCGATGGAGGAGAAAAACAAAGCAATCAGATGCTGATGCTGGCTGCGGATATCTTCAGGTACCAGAATATCCACCGGCTGCCCGACCATCAGTCCGGGGCTGTAACTCAGCAGATGGTGTGCAGCCCGGTTGGCCATACGGATGATGCCTCTGGAATCAACCAGAAGCACCGGATCCGGACTCAGCTCAAACAGGGGGTCGGTAGGTAAAACGCGAAAACGCCGGTGCTGCAACACAATGGCGATAATGATAACAACGGCCAACAACAGCCATGGAAGTACTTCCATGCATACTCCGATACAGAAAACCTATCCTGCCAGGAAAATGCGTACAACCTTACCGCATGGCAACAGTCCGCTCCGGGACTGTCTTTAAGACTAGCAGGAAAGCGTCAGAGCGCCGTCTTTAACAAGCTTTTTATCAATCAGCCACGCTCAGGTCTGCCCTGAGCTGATTGTCCTAAATGAATAACCGGGCGACGATTGATGGTTTCCTGTCCAAACAGCGTGCGCCAGAACCAGTTACTGTCGAGATCTTCCTGACAGCGCACCAGCTGCTGCTGATACTGTTTTGCCCGGCGTTCAACCTTTCTCGCCACCTGCATCAGCCAGGGTTTTTTCTTATAGGTACCACGCAGGTAACCGCCGGCCCCGTCGTGATAGGCCAGGTACAGGCTGTAAGCATCATGCGGGCGAATGCCGGTGCGTTTAATGGTACGGGTGTTGTACCAGCCGATAAAATCGACCGCATCCTCAAAGTCATCACGGTCTGCGCCCCAGTTATTGGTGAGACGCATATACTCTTCCCAGGTCGGGTCGAGTGCCTGAGCATAGCCATAGGCCGTCGACGGGCGCGGGCCGGGAATGATCCACAGATACCATTTACGCGGCGGACGGTTATCGTCGATAAACTTCGATTCCTGGTGAATAAACGCCATGGTCACCGACTCCGGTATCCCGTACTTTTTCTTCACCGCCTTAGAAGCGTTATACCAGTCGTAATATTCGTCATAGATTTCGCAGACGTTATTAATATTTTTCGGCTGCGGGGTGGAGCAACCAGCCAGTACCAGCAATACAGCCAGAAGTGAAAAGCGGATACCTGTAAGGGTCATGCCTGTTCCTTATTTTCTGCTCCACAACCCCGTTTCAGGGCTGCATACCGTGTTCATTCAGCAGGGCCAGAAATGCATTTTCATCCAGCACCTCAACATTCAGCGCCTGTGCTTTGGTGAGTTTTGAGCCTGCTTTTTCACCGGCAACCAGAAAATCGGTTTTTGCCGACACACTGCCGGCCACTTTCACCCCCAGCTGTTCCAGTAAGGCTTTGGCATCATCACGGCTCATACCACTCTGGACCAGAGTGCCGGTAATAACGGCGGTTTTACCGCTTAATGGTAAGTCGGCACTCTGTTGCGGTTCTTTTTCTTCCCAGTGCACACCGGCACGCTGCAGCTGCTCAATGACCGTGCGGTTATGCTCTTCGGCAAAGAAATTATGCACATGGGCAGCAACCACGGTACCGACATCAGCAACCTCCAGCAAAGCCTCTGCATCGGCATCCATAATGCGCTGCAGAAAACCAAAATGTGAGGCCAGATTATTGGCCGTAACGGTGCCCACTTCGCGGATACCCAGTGCGTATAAAAAACGCCCCAGCGTGGTTTGCTTCGCCGTATTCAGCGCGTCCAGAATATTCTGTGCCGACTTTTCTGCCATACGCTCAAGGCCTGCCAGCTGCTCCAGGGTTAAATGAAATAAATCATCCACGGAGTCAATTAATCCGGCATCCACCAGCTGATCAATTAATTTATCGCCCAGACCTTCAATATCCAGTGCCTTACGTGAAGCAAAATGTTTAATCGCTTCTTTGCGCTGCGCCGAACACACAAGCCCGCCGGTACAACGGGCAACGGCCTCACCTTCGACTTTTTCGACCAGCGAATCACACACAGGGCAATTAGCCGGAATCTGAATATCACGGGCATCGGCCGGACGTTTTTCAGCAACCACAGAGACAATTTGCGGAATCACATCACCGGCGCGGCGGATAATCACGGTATCGCCAATTTTTACGCCCAGACGGGCAATTTCATCCATATTGTGCAGCGTGGCATTAGAGACGGTGACACCGGCAACATGTACCGGTTTTAACCGCGCCACTGGTGTGACCGCACCGGTGCGGCCGACCTGAAAATCGACATCCAGCAGCTCGGTCATTTCTTCTACCGCCGGGAATTTATAGGCAATGGCCCAGCGCGGTGCACGGGCAACAAAACCCAGCTGTTCCTGCAGCGCCAGGTCATCGACCTTAAAAACCGTGCCATCAATTTCATACGCCAGACGGTGACGTTTTTCACCCAGCTGTTCAAAAAACGCCTGGGCTTCAGCCACGCCATTCACGACCCGCATTTCTTCATTAATGCGGATACCCCAGCGTTTTATTCTTTGCAGAATAGCGCTGTGCGTTGCCGGTAAAACCGCATCATCACTGACCACACCAATGCTGTAGGCACAGAATTCCAGCGGACGTTTTGCCGTAATATTCGGGTCGAGCTGACGCAGGGAACCGGCGGCGGCATTACGCGGATTAGCAAAGACTTTTTCATCGTTAGCGCGGGCTTTATCGTTATAGGCTTCAAAGCCCGCCTTCGGCATATACACTTCGCCACGCACTTCCAGGCGCGCAGGAAAATCATCGCCCTGTAAACGCAGAGGAACATTTTTAATGGTGCGCACATTCTGGGTGATATCTTCGCCGGTCTGGCCATCACCACGGGTAGCAGCACGCACCAGCAAGCCCTGCTCGTACAGGATGCTGACGGCCAGACCATCGAGTTTAGGTTCACAGGCCAGAGCAATACTGTCGCTGGTTTTTAAACGTTCCTGCAGACGCTGGTAAAAGGCAGAAAATTCTTCGGCATTCATCGCGTTATCCAGGGATAACATCGGCCGCTCATGGGTAACGCTGACAAATTGGCTGAGGGGTGTTGCACCGACACGCTGGGTCGGGGAATCTGCGCTGATTAATTGCGGATGCTCAGCTTCCAGCTGCTGTAATTCGCGCAATAAACGGTCGTATTCAGCATCCGGAATACTGGGTTCATCCA
>NZ_DDCJ01000123.1:0-1328 GCF_002335285.1 Thalassolituus sp. UBA2009 | reverse complement strand
GGAGGGCACAATGGCGCTGTCAGAAGAAGCAGAGGAGCCCGTTGGCTCCTCTGCAAAAAGATCATTTTGTGTATTCATATTATTTAGCTTGTTTTTTCAGGGCCAGACGCTGACGCCGTTCAAAATCCATAATCTGCTGGCGGTCGTGTTCCATGGTCTGCGGGGTTAATGCACTGCGCGCACCGTCGTACACATCGGCACGTAATTTACGCGCAACGACCAGGGCCATTTCCGACATGGCTTCATAGGCTTCCAGCGGCTTTTTCGCCCCCGGCAGGCTCATAAAGAAGCTCAGGCCGCGGAAATGCTGCTGCGCCATGGCGGCCGGGACAAAAATGCCCGGTTCATAACTCTGCGCCACCGAGAACTGAATACAGCCTTCACCGTCAGCCTGCTCAAAACGGTGAAAAATATCTTTTTCGCCAAAGCGCAGATCGCAACTGTTAAACAGAAATAGAACATCTTTGCCGGAAAAACCAGCCGGATCACGGGCAATGGCGTGAATTTCCAGAACCAGCTCCGGAATACCGCGGCTGGCCAGAGATTCGGCATTGGCACCGGCAAAATTCACCGGCTGCAGTGGCAGCTCTGATGGCAGTTTTTCAAATTCCTGCTCAAGGTGCGGATCGTCAATATGCTCAGGGTCTTCAAGCTCTGGCAGATTGTCTTCCTGCGGGTCAGCGCTCACTTCTGCTTCATCGGACACCGGGGTATCTGCTACAGAGCTATTTACCACCGGTTCCACATCCACGCTGTCATCTTCGACCTGCGGCTTAATATCGTCATCGCCCAGCTCTTCGACATCCAGCAACACCGGAAACTGCTCATCCAGATTGACCGGACGGGCTTTGGGAATCAGTGGTGATGGCGGAATATCCAGATCTTCGACCGGATGTTCGCTTCTGGCCTGAGCCGCGCTGGCATGAATTTTCTGGTTATGGCCCAACTGCACGCCGGCATACCCCGGGCTTTTTTCTGCGCTCATATATTCTGCAGGATTAACTTCTGCTGAGTCCTCAGCAGCGGTATTGGCTTCAGCATCAGAATGTTCGGATAAAGACTCAGCCACCGGCGGTTTGGCAACCGGTTTAACAACCACGGCTGATTTCACCACGCGCGCTGGCCCCAGGTCGTCTTCCCAGGGAATAACCGGCTCTTCTTCGGTCGAGAAATTGCCTTCCAGCTCGGTAAATACCGGCTCCTGTGCAGGCTGGCGCGGACGCTCCTGCTCCGCCGCACGCTGCTGTGCCGGACGAAAACCAAGCAGTGCATCATCCTCATAAGCATCCTGCACGGTGCTCTGACCGGCCGCTTTATTAACAACACGA
>NZ_DDCJ01000116.1:0-18189 GCF_002335285.1 Thalassolituus sp. UBA2009 | reverse complement strand
TGCTCAGCATTCAGGAACTGATCGGTCTGTAATACAAGACCAGAAGCCTTTATTAATCCGGCATTATTCAGTGTATTGAGGGAAGAATCGGTCCGTCCCGACAGCCTCATGATTCTCGCTGTCGATATTTCTGCATTTTCGGTATTTGTTATATTTCTGGAAAACAGATTGATCTGTTTGTCTGCATGAAACAGGCCGCTATTTAGTACTGTACCGGCATTTATTGTCGCATTGCTATCCAGCAGCGTTGTTCCTGCATTAGTGAAACTGGTTAAATCAGTGCCAGCCAGGGAGACCGCATGTAGATAACCTCTTTCCTGATTCACAATACTGCCACCAGTAACGACCAGCTCAGTATCGAGATCAATATCCCCACTATTAGTCAGGTTCTTCATACCGGAAATCAATAAGGTGTCATTGCCGCTGTTTGAGTCCTGCGCCTGAATCAAACCAGTATTGATCAGGCTTCCATCACTCAACAGTAAATGGCCATTGCGGATTTCAATACTGCCTTTGCCATCAGCTGAACCATTTTTTAAACCAAAGCTCTGAATATTGAACTGACCCGCAGTACTGCCAATGATATTGGTGAGTGAAGGTGAGTTACTTCCTCCGGTTTGATACAGATAACCCTGGTTATTCAGCGTACCGTCAACCGTGATTTTGGCTTCTTTGGCACCGATGATTCCGGTATTAAGCATATTCGCCACAGATGTGTTCAGCGCATTTACACTGATGGTGCTGTGGTTATCGAATGTACCTATCTGATCGGCCAACATCCCGGATGCTACGATGCCCTGTCCTGAGGAGGCGTTATTAACCGCCTGGATCATCCTCAGCTCAACCAGGTCATCCGCTTCGATTTTTCCGGTATTTTTCAGGGTTCCAAACCCAGTAACGGTTACACCATGATGTGTACCATTTCCTGCACTCTGAATCAGACTGCCGCTATTGCTGAATACCTGGGAACCATTACCGGTGAAGGCTGCATTATTGGTTTCAATATTTCCTTGGTTGTTAACTGCCCCATTAATAACGGTCAGATTTTCACTGCTAAAGGTTTTGGCAGCATTATTAATGAAGGCCGCGTCAGCGACAAAGGATATATCAGCATTATCCGCTTCTATGATGCCATCATTGATAAAGTCAGCGTCTGATCTGGCATTCAGGGTAGAGACACTTATGTATCCCTGATTAGAAAAAGATTCTTTATTGTTACGGTCAATACGTAACGTTCCGGCCGTAATTTCCCCCTGCTGGACAAATTTCTCACCGCCAATATTCAGTGTACCTTTAACAGCCATATCACCATTATTACTGACGTTAGCAAGGCCGGAAAAGTTTACATCCTGGCTACCTTGCAGCGTACCGGTGTTGATATATGTCCCGGCAGATCCGCCCTCTGACTGCCAGCTCATGGTTCCGGTGATCGTCTGTGTACCATGATTATTAAATAGCGCAGTATCAGACTTTGCGGTATAGACTGTGTTGCCTGATACCAGATCAGCTCCGGCATTATTAGCCAGATTCTGATAAGTCAGCTCTAAATACTCAGCCCCCAGCTGATTATTATTAATTACATCACTGCCAATCAGAACAAGATTATCAGCGGTAAGGACACCATTATTTTCAAAGACATTGGCGGCCTTAATTACTGCATTGGCAAAAGAAGCCACACTGCCGTTATTGCTAATATTACTACCAATTACGCTTAGCTCATCAGCCGCCAGAATGCTTCCTGAATTCTCTACCCTGCCTGCAACATTAATATCAACATTGTCTGCACCAAGCTCACTGTCAGCATCTAAAATCAGGTTATTACTGCTGATTTCAACAGAAGCGCCATTCAGAATACTATTTTTAATATTAACATCATCTGCAATTAAGTCGGTACTTGTAGTTATGATGCTGCTATTTTTAAGCAGTGCTTCGCCATCAGCTACTCTGAACTCAAGATTTTTTGCCACAACATCACTGTTATTCAGTACCGCATGAGTATCTGTAGTCAGCGACAGCGTATCAGATAAGTCAAACTGCCCCTGCAGCGAAGCAGTATCTGCAGTCACGGTGAGGGATTCCCCGGCGATAGCAGCGACCAGATTCAGCTGCTGAGCAGCGGTCAACTGAATGTCATCTGCATTCACACGGCTTGCGGAAACATTAACGTTATTCCCTGCCAGGCTCAGCTTGTCTGAATTGATATCTGTATTGTTTAGCGCCAGATCATTACTGGTCGTTATCGCCAGACTATCCGCCAGCTTATAAGTACCGCTAACAGAGGCATCGGCCGCGGTCAGATTAAGACTGGTCGCATCAACCCGCCCCTTTAGATCAAGTTGTTGAGCTGTGATTATCGTTGCAGTATCTGCTAATAATTCAACACTATGTAATTGTGCATTGTTACCAGCATTCAACATCTGATTGATTGCTGCTGAAACCATATTATTGATAACAAGATTATTACCTGCCGATACCGAAAACTGATCTGACCACTGGTAATCATCATCCAAACTAGCTGTTGTCGTATTGGCAGTTATTGTCTTCAGCTCAATATCGTTATCAGCAACCAGACTGGCTGTGTCAGTCGTTAAACTTACATTATTCATGACCAAGTCGTCTGCCTTCAGAGCAAGCGCACTGGCAGAAAGGTGGGCATCATCGATGAATAATTCGTTATCGGTTATTACGGACAACGTGCTTGACAGATCAAAACTACCACTTATTTCAGCCTGGTCAGCGGTGACAGTCAGGTTATTACCGCTAATATCGCCATCTAAACTCAGTTCATTATTTGAATTCAGTTGTGCCTCATTTACTTCCAGAGTCACACCATGAGCACTGATACTATTGCCTTGCAGCAAGATGTTTACAGAACTAGCGACAATATTGTCGACATCCAGATCATGACCTGCGGTTACCGACATATCATCTGCCAACAGGTAGCTACCCGTTAAAGTAATATCAGTACCAGCATTTACCGATAAATGGTCGCCACTGATAACGGGGGCAGAACCAGTTCCAGTCAGACTAATATTTTTATCTGCATTTAAGTAGCTGCCACCAGCAGAAACTTCGAGATTATCAAGCGTAATATTATCAGCTTTGAGGTTCAGGTTGTTGGCATTAATGCTGACAGTCGTGGAAGTTATGTCACTTTGAGCTATCACTGACAGTTGATCTGCCAGAGAATAGGAGCCATCTATTTCAGCAAAACCCGCCTGGACAATTAAATCGTTACCGCTGACACTGCCTGAAAGATTAAGATTCTGTTTAGCTATCAGAGAGGTTGCTTCTGCATTTATATCGATATTTACTGCACTTATATTATTGCCAGCCAAGTTAAGATCACTTGTTGTGAAATCAGCATCAGTTGCAGTCAGCTTATCTGCAACGACAATATTGAGGTTATCGGCAAGTTTATAATCACCCGCCACATTAACATTGCTCGCAGTTAAATCTAAAGAATTACCGATTAACGAACCAGAAATTGTGAGATTCTGATTCGCCATCAACTTAGCCTGATCTGCGCCAAGCATTACATTATGGGCCTGTAGGTTATCGCCGTTCAGCATAAGATTAACGGCTTGCGCGACAACCCCATCAATAATAAGGTCCCGACCAGTTGTAACTGATAGCGTGTCTGACAGAACGTACTCACCTGATAGTTGTGCATCACTACCTGACCGAGCAGTCAGCGAGTTACCTTTCATCGTACCTGACAAACTCAGATCCCTGTCTGCCACCAATTCAGTACTGTCCGCAACAATATTGGTTTCAGTCAGCACAAGATCTGCAGCAGTTAATATTAAACTGGCAGTGGTTATATCAGCATTATTGGTACTCATCTGATTTTCTGCCCGGGCAGTGATATTATCAGAAAACTGATACTGCCCACTTAAATCGGTATTTTGCGCGGCAATCGTCAGGTTATTACCGCTAGCTGATCCTGAAATTTTTATATCTTCATCAGCTACCAGATGGATATTATCTGCTGCCAAGTCGGCACTGGTAAGGTTTATATTCTGACTGCCAAGACTAATATTTTTGGCAGAAGCACTCACATCTTGACCAGTAAGTTTATCACTGGCGATCACAGACAGTTGATCAGACAGCTGATATTGACCTGACAGATCTGCATTGGCTGCACGAATAATTAAATTATTTCCTTTAACCGCCCCTGACAGCTGCGTATCCTGACGACTGGTCAAATATAAAGAATCTGCAGTTATATCAGCATTGGTTAATACAAGAATCTGCCCATCAAGTTTCAGCTGATCGGTTACAGCAATCATATTATCGGCCATTAACTGATTTGTCGTTGCAACAGACAGGCTATTACTCAGACCATACTGACCGGAAATATCTGCATTGGCAGCATTGATTATTAAATCATTACCGACAATGGAGCCCGACAATATCAAATCATTCGTTGCAGTCAAAACTGTCTGATCAGACTCCAGCACAGCACTATCGGCACTGACTCTATCTCCCGCCAGCATCAGATTAACAGCTTCAGCTACAATACCATTCACTTTCAGCTCATTGCCTGCTGCAACGGATAATACATCTGATAAAGCATAGTTCCCGGTAAGGCTGGCATTGTTACTCGCTTGTACACTCAAGGAGGTACCAACCACACTGCCGGAAAAAGTCAGATCTTTTTTTGCTGTTAACTGACTGTTTACTGCACGGATATCCGTCTGCGAAAAAGTCAGGTCAGTAGCTGACAATGCCAAATCTGCCGTATTAATTTCAGCATCATCTGTTGTCAAACGATTCTCAGCACTGATCTGTACATTACCGGCCAACTGGTACTGTCCGCTTAAGTTAACATTTTGTGCATTGATGCTCAGACTGTTCCCGGTAACGGAAGCCGAAAGAGAAGCATCATTCATTGCCTCCAATTTTGCATTTTCAGCAAAAACAGTTACTTCAGATGCTTTAAGATCATTACCAGACAAACTGAAATTTTTTGCTGTAATATCACTGTCATTAATCGTCAGTTGATTTTCGGCAGTTACCGACAGGTTATCGGCCAGATTGTAATGACCAGAGATATCTGCATTTCGTCCATTAACAAGTAAAACCTTGCCTTTCACCGATCCGGATAACTCAATATCCTGTTGTGCTTCAAGAGATATATGACTGGCTGTTAATTGGTTATTATTAATTTCCAGATTGTTACCAGAAAGCATCAAGTCTATAGCTTGTGCCACTATACGATCAGACTTCAGGCGATTGCCTGCTGTTACCACCATAGTGTCTGACAATGCGTAATCACCACTAACCTCAGCATTATCAGCAGTCAGAGTTAATTCATTTGCAACAATGGAGCCGGAAAGCTTTGCATCTTTATTTGCATGCAACTGGATTGCACCAGTCTGAATATCTGCCTGATTTATACTTAACTGGCTGGCTGTAGCAGCAAAATCATCAGCTGTAATTAGTATGGAATTTGCCGACAAAGCATTAGTGGCAGTCAGCTGTGCGCTATTTTCAAGCTGCATCTGGCCTGTAATATCAATATCCTGAGCACTGATTTTTAAGTCTTCAGCACTGACACTTCCAGAGAAAGAAGCATCATCATCTGCAGATAAAACAACATCCTGAGCATTGATTTGTGTTGCATCAAGAGCCAAATCCTGACCGCTCACTGCTAAGCTTCTGGCCGAGATAACAGAATTTTTTGTCGCCAGCTGACCAGAGGTTATCGACATATTATCAGCAGCCTCATACCGCCCGGATAATACTGCATCGGCAGCTTCGACACTCAGATTACCGCCATACATTTGTGCATTGGCAACAATAGTATCTGAAACAACGGCTAACTCATTTGTCGCGACAATCCGGGCCGATTCTTTTGCCACAAACGAAGAGGATGTAACGAAAAGATCTGAGGCCAGCATCTCCCCTGCTGACAGGGTCAAATTGTTGCCCGTAAGGTTAAAACGTTCTGTGCGGATATTTGTATCAGAGAAGTCAGCATTACCAGCATTAATATCCAGGGTTCCGGCATCAGACTCTCCGATCTCGCCACCAAAAGACAGTATCTGAAAGGTATCACCCTGACTGGTAAAATCAGCACCAGCTCTAAATTGTAATACTTCACTATAATAGGATGAGTTTTCCGAGATCAGCACAGCCGTATTCAGATCAGTACGATAAGACATCAGCAATGCTTGCTTAAGATTCAGCGCTTCCGTTTTGGCGTTAATATTATTAAATAACCAGGAAGAATCTGTCAGGCCAAGACTGGATCCCTGAAAGCGCATATCAAGCCCACTCATTCTTGAGCCTGTTACGACCATACTTCCAGCGTTAACATCCAGCTGATTAACAAGTATATATGCGTTATCGATATAACTCTCGTCTGTCGCTAATGTCAGATCAGACACTTCAAACCGACTATTATTTATACCCCATTGATGCGCATTGGCATTTAAAATATTGACGGATAACACACTATCAAGAAATCCGAACTTTCCACCGACCAGAGACGCCGTATTTATCCTGATGTCACCATCCTGAAACAGAGCATTATCTACAGTCTGTATATCTGCTTCATTGAGAACCAATAAGTTGGCACTGGATTTCAGGTTATTTGAACTCAACAATAAGTTCAGCGATTTGGTCTCACCATTTAAATCAATCTCAGAGTCAGCATTAATTGTCAGATTCTGAGTAATAATGGATGTAGTATCTCCTGTAGAAACAACATTACCGGAAACAGATACTGAGAGATTGGCAATCAAATCATCTGTAATATTCAGTTCATCTTCAGCGACAAGCGTCAACTTTTTGAAAGCATCAGCATCTGATACCGTCAGCCCACCAGCAGAAGAAATAAACAAATCATCTGCATGAGAAAACAGATAACCATCAGCCTTTACCCCCAAGCCTTTCTCTGTCCCCATAATATTGATTTTACCGGCCTGCATTGCGCCAAAAACACTCGCGTCAATTGCCAGTGCCCGGTCAGGAGTTCCTTCCGGACTTTTAACCGTGACTGCAGTTGAAGAATTATCATCTGAGATCAGAGCGTCATAATTAAGATCATAGGTTCCGGCAATAATATTCAATGAATCAGGCACATCGACTTCACCATGAATACCAATGTAACGCCCTAAAAGATCAAGCGCTTTTGGTTTATAACGGTAACTCAGACCTTCACCTTCAATGCGAACAGAGCCATCCCGAATATCAAAGTTAAGCTGATCGTCGCTGTAGAAGGACCGGCCAGTAATCATAGAAGCGCGATCAGTATTAATAAAACCACAGCCGTCACAGGTAATGCCGTTAGGATTAGCAATAATAATATTCGCTTTATCACCAAACACCTCCATCAGACCATTCAGATCCGAATCGGATGCCCCGGTTACTTCATTCAGAATAACCGAAGCACTGCGCCCACCGAGTGCTGGGTTAGCAAGCAGCTGGCCGGCCAAAAATGAATGGCCATTAACCAGAGAGTTATTAAATACCAGGCCATTCGCATCGACGTCAAAATCCTGATACTTATTATGAGATACCCCGTTATTGCCGGGGCGGACAATATTAACAACCGGAACCCCCTGGCTATTATTGATAACTGGCCGGAACTGAACATCTGCGCGAGGGTCGGTAATCAGTTCTGCCATCACCGGCTGAATCAATGCAACTGGAAAAACCAGCTGCATAACCAACAGAGCCGTCAGTGCTTTATAAAATGGATGACGCTGCCCGTTTCTGAATGCTGCGATCATTATGTTTCTCTCCCTGGACTAACTATTCAGAACAGTTTCAGTCCGACATTCATTGAAAAAATATTCTGCCCGGCGAATTCCTGCCGGGATTGTACCAATCTTGCCCACCAGAGATCGGCGGTTAACCGGCTATAACGATATCCTGCTCCGGCACCTGCTCCCATGCCATTTTCAGCATGATCAGCGGCTAATTGCCGCACATAGCCATAATCAGAAAAAAGCCGGAAGCTCAGGCCATTTAACCATTCTTGCTGACCGCCAACCCATGCCGACAAACCGCGCCCTGAGACCGAAAGAGTGTTCTGCATGTAAAACCCACGATCTCCGGATGCAAACGTTGTATCACTGCCACGCACACTGCCTGCATCTCCAAGATGAATCTGTTCTGAGCTGTACAAAGAGTCATCGCTATACTGTCCGGCAATAACCGTTTGCAAGGAAAACAAAGAAGACATCGGGACACCTATTGTCAGGCGGATGTCCTGCTTCTGAAATCGGGCAAGAGGACTGTATTCTGGAGCAGAACGCTCATCTTGTGTTGCTCCAAAAAGCCCCGTCCCCTGAACGTGACCAAATTCACCACTGAGATACCCCCAGCTACTGTTTCTGGAATAGTTCATAGCTACCCGTACAGGCACCAGTTTCTGTGGCGTCAGCTGAACCCCCAGAATATGACGTTCTGAACGACGTACGGTAAGAGAGGTCAGCAACCCAATACGGGTAGAAGTATTACGATAAAATAAATACCTGCTGTTCAATGAAGAGGTATTCGATTGACCAAACAGGTCGGTATTCTCCGGCAGAATATTCAGGTATTCAGAGTAGCTGTGTGATGCATCAAAGCTCCACCAGCGATAGGGAAAGCCTCCGCTTAGTGTTACAGCATTGGTGTTGGTGCTGGTAATAAGGTTCAGGGATATGTTGTCATTAATACCCAACAGATTGTCGGCTTCCAGTCCCAGCCGGGTTTTCATTTTTCCGGTATCTTCCTGACCATCATTGGATACGCTGATATCGCTACGAAATTCGTCATCTGTCTGATTAACAATCTGAACGTGAGTTGAGCCTGTTTTCTGACCCGGCCAGAGCTTCATTTGAGCATTAGCTGAAGGCACCCGATTAATCTGATCCAAAGCCTGTTCAATTTCAGGAAGCCGTAGATGTTTTCCCCAGGCAGGACTCATTGCCCACCAGAGCTTCTGACGATCTTCACTGCTGTTATTGTTAATGGAGATAGCTTCAACATAACCCTCTATAACAACCAGCTCCAATGTACCGGATGTCAAATCCTGAGGTGGGATATAAACGCGGGAAGTGATGTAGCCAAGGTCAATATACTTGGCAGAAAGCTCCTGCATAAGTTGATTAATTGCATCTTTACCAAGGCATTTATTCCGGTACTTTTCAACCGATTCCCCAACATCGGATTCAGAAAGAATACTGTTACCGGAAATAACTATCTGGTTTACCTGAAAACAGGCATCATTTTCTGGCACAGAGGCGAACTTAGGAGCAGGCTGATAAGCATCCTGACGCTTATTCAGGCGTTCGATTTCATCCTGACGCCTTTTATCTTCCAGATACTTTTCACCGACCTCCGTCACAGGATCAGCTGCGTATACAAAAAAGGGGATTATTAGCAGAGCCAGATGCAGTAAATATTTCATCAGAAAACATCGACCCCGAGTCCGATCCGCCTGCGCAGGAGTAATTCCTGAGTGGTCGGTTCACGAACGATGGCATAGCTCCCATTAACATCCAAAGCGCTTTCAACTCGTCCGCCGACAATCTGTAATTCGCTGCCGTCTATATTTAAGCGCCCCATATTGGAGATAACGGCTCCCCCCTGATCAACGGCCACCCAAAGGGCATCATTTTTCAGAAGTAGTCCACGTAAGCCTTTATTCCGGGTAAGAACATCATAGACCTCAATGCCTTCGGTTCGTGAGTCCGGTGATGTCAGAGATACATCGCCAAGCGCTTGCAATACACCGCCACGATTAAGCAACTGTTGGTTTGCCGTAATATCCAGTGTTGTGCTTGCCTGTATATTTCCGCCCAATAACTCGACATCAGATCCGCCACGCTCATCGCAACCGCCCAGATTGCAACGACTGGACATCCAGGCTTTACCAACGATAGCAGCCTCGTTGGTAAAAACATCGGACGTTATATTGATGCTGCCGTCATTTGCAATAATATCGGCACCAAGCCCATGGTATTCATCTGCTGTAATAGCAATATTACCTTGTCCTGCCAGGATCTCAGATGTAACCCTGCCGGCTTCCGGCTCGCCGAAGCGGATTTCCCGCTGACGCTCCCGCTCTCTCTGCAGAAAAGCCGTATACCAAAGACGCTTCCCCTCTCCGTCTGACGATACAATCAAGCCTTGTGAATCAAACGAATCAATCAGTACTTTATTCTCAAATAAAGACGCCGTGATATTGAGTCCTGCATTGGCGACCATACGGCTGCTGTGGCTGTATAAATTTTCACTGTTCAGTTCAAGATCCTGTAGCGAAAATAAAATGCTTCGTTCTTCAGCACTGCGTGATAACAAACGGATGTTATCATTGGCGGTCAGCCGCAAAGCAGCTTGTTCTGCCTCAGAAGAAGAGTTGGCACTGACCAGAGTAGATTCCAGATGGATGCTGGACTCAGAATTGAGGTGAACAGAGGAATATTGTGATTCGATTGTATTCTGCTTGCCGGAATCTGCACGACTATATATATCACCCGCCTTGATACTTAATGCAGAGGCAGACTTGATATCACCGGACAATTCCACTTTACCATCGGCCTGCAAAGTAAAGTCATTAGCACTGGCGTAAAGGTTACCCGCCGCTTTAACACCAGCCCCAAGGTCTGTAACCATCAACTCAACCCGGGAGGAATAAAAGTTTGCGCTACTACTGATATCAATAGCAATGGCAGCAGTCTCTCCAGCCCCCGGTGTCATTGTCGATGCAACCCAACCTCCTGCCGGGTCTGCAACAGACAGACCTGACGCAAATTCATGAGTACCAGCACCAGCCCGAATGCTGAGTTCCGCAAATGCGGATTCGTCGTCATTATTAATATCCCCAACAGCAGTCAGGCTTCTGGACAGCAGTTCAAGGCGATTCAGACTGCCGGACAAACCAGCCTCTCCGATAGCAATATTGCCGCCATCGACGGTTACGACCGGATTCTGATACGTTGCGCCAAACGCATCGGTACGCTGCTGGTAACTTACCTTACCGGTAGCCAGTGCCAGTGAAGCCATGTTGAATACTTCTGCACCGTTGACCGAGATACCGTTGGGGTTAGCAAGAATAACGTGCGCCCGGGTTCCCTGAACCCGGAGCTCTCCGTTAATAGAGGAAGGGAGCTGACCGGTAACTTCATTAATAATGGTACGGGCGCCCGCAGTACGGTTGTTTAAAATGGCACCATTGCTGCCAACATCAAACCTTGTATAACGATTGTGGCTGATTCGGTCTGCGTCGGCTGGTGCAATATCCACCACCTCACGCTCACGTGAGTCAAGACTGACAGACGTTGCCGTGCTGCCATCGGGCACTATTTCTGCGTGCGTAAAGACCGCCAGGCCGGCGATAAGCGTGAATTGAGCTCCCTGCTTAAGCAACGCAACATCCTCTGTGCAAAATTCAGCCAAAAATGAGCGCGAATCATAGCTCAGAAAATGATTTTTTCAATATTTCTCACGTTAAACATAAGGACAAGTCAGATACCACGACCTCACCGCCCTAATCCGGCCTCCGCTTTCCGTGCAGACGGTAACGCCACCTTACCGTTAAACACCAGTACCGCAAACAACACCAGCACCAGCCCCCCAACCTGTAACGCATTAGGCATAACGCCCAGCATCAGACTGACCAGCAAGGTAAAAACCGGCACAAGGTTAAAGGCAATGGCTGATTTATCCGGTCCTAACTGCTGTACGCCTTTCAGCCAGAACACATAGGCCAGCACCGAACCGCAAAGCCCCATGTAGAACAAAATGCCGTGTGATTTCAGCGTCAGCTGCGGAATCGTCAGCTGCGGCTGTTCAACCACCAGTGCCAGTAAAATCAACGCCACGGCACCAATACTGACCGTCCAGCGGGCAAATTGCAGCGGTGGAATATGCGGAGCGTATTTTTTCGAGCCCACGCTGTACAGACTCCAGACCAGACAGGCCAGCAACATCCATAAATCACCACTGGCAACATTCAGCTGGCTGAAATCACCACCGGTAATAACCAGACTGACGCCGATAAAAGCCAATATCATTCCGGCTATCTGCACCGCTTTCATGCGGGCATTCAGCAGCACCACAGATAACAGCACAGACACCAGCGGCGACAACGCCATAATCAGCGCGGCGTTAAGCGGTGTTGTGCTGTGCAGGGCGATAAAAAACGCATAGTTAAAACCAAACACACCAAGAATACCGAGCGGCGCAAGTACCAGCGCATCACGCCACTGTAACTGCGATTCTGCCTTCCCCGACCACCAGCGAAACAACCAGAAAATAACCAGTGCAATAAAGAAGCGTTCGGCGGCCGCCGTCAGGGGCGGCACAACGCCGGCTATTTCATGAGCAGCATTAAAATTACTGCCCCAGAACAGGGTGCTGAAAACAATCAGTAACCAGATGCTGGCATTTGAATTCACAACAAGACTCCGGATAAAAACTGCGACCCGGTATGGATCGCCGATACAGGGGTTAGCCTATTGATTTCATATATGTTAATAAATAGCGACATCTGGCAACTTAAATTCCATAAATGAAATCAAGATTCTCTCTGGATGATCTCTGGTTATTTCAGCAGGTGGTACAGCATGGCGGTATCGCTGCTGCTGCCACGGCCACCGGCATTCCACAGGCAACCCTGAGCCGTCGCCTGAAGGGGTTAGAGCAGACACTGGGAGGCCGGTTACTGGAACGCAGTGCGCATTATTTTTCGCTGACCGAGCTGGGCGAACACTATTACCAGCGTTGCACACCACTGCTGGCCGAGCTGCGCGAGATCCGTAATCAGCTAGATGATCAGCACACCCGTCTGTGTGGGCGCCTGCGTATCACCGCGCCGGTTAGCATGACGCAAAGCTGGCTTGGCCAGTGCTTCTTTGCCTTTATGCAGCAGTATCCGGGGATTCAGCTCGATCTGGTTCTGTCCAATCAATATGAAAACCTGATCGAACAACATATTGATGCAGCTTTCAGGGTCGGAGAGCCACGCGACAGCAGCTGGATTGCCCGACCGGTATGGTCTACCCGTATGACGCTCTGCGCATCCGCACAGTACCTGGCAAACGCGGAACCGGTCAGCCATCCGCAACAACTGCATCAACATCCGCTGTTGGCTGCCTACCCGATCAATGAATGGTTGCTGCAGAACAAACGCAACCAGGAGTATTTTCGTCTGGCTCCACAATCACGCCTGCGCGTTAACGATATTGATGTTGCCGCCAACGCCGCCAAAGCCGGGCTCGGCATCGCCCTGATTCCAACCTACTATCTGGCCAGCGACACATCGGCCGAAGGTTTACAGGCGGTATTACCCGATTGGCAGGGGCAGCAGCGACCGGTCTACCTCTATTACCGCGACCGCGATGTAATGCCGGCACGGCTTAAGGCGTTTACTCAGTTTGTGCTGGAGTGGGTAAGTCACCAGCCGATGCCCTGACAGGTACCGGCTGGCAAACAGATAAATGCTGATACAAACGGCATTTAATGAGGGCCTGTTAATGGATATCAGGGGCTGTTAACACTAATTAAACAGGCCCCAGAGCCCGGGGAAAGGAACGGATCAGAAGCCTTCCAGATCGCTCACCAGAACACTGGCAATCACTTCCAGATCGCGCGGCTCATCTTCATGGTCCCACTTACCGACACCAACTTCAGCATTCACCAGGGCATCGGTAAAGCCGCCAAATTTCGTTGTGGCCTTGGCAAAAGAGCGGGAACCCAGACGTTTGGAGCCATGATCAACATAGATACTGCCGCTGAATTCCGGCTTAGCGATTGCGTCGCCGTAGCTGAACTTACGGAAGTAGTTCAGTTTAACCGTTGTGCTCAGACCATCTGCCGCATTTTCGATGTAAGTAATCGCGTTATTTTCCTGCAGCAGACGAATCATGTCGGCACGTACGGTTTCGGCGATTTCAGATTCTGTCAGATAGCCCTTTGGTTGCTTGGCCGAATCCAGTCGTACCTCAACCTTAACCGCTGAAATCACCAGCGGTTTATTACGATATTCCTCAGAGCCTGCACTGTACTGGAAGGTCGAAGCACAACCGGCAAGAAACATGGCAGCAACCGCCAGAAAAGCCGCTTTAATATTCATGAACAAACAAGTCCTTTTTAAGGTGTATGGGGGCGCGGATAATACGGTTTTTTCAGTTGCCATTCGCCGCACTTTTTGCCGAAAAGCGGGCTGCGTCACAATCCATTTACGTCCCGAAGGATACAGATCAAAATAACGTCAATCCGAAGCCTGCATAGCCTCCACGGTCAAACCAACCATCTGAAAGTCACCTTCTGTAGTACCTCGTCAGTATCTCTGCCAATAGGCCAATGCCTGCACATCGGTTAGAATGGCGCCATATTAATCTTTTGCCCCTAACCTCTGCCGGAGTCACCGGCCAGGAAGTCTTATGATCCGTATTACCGAACTTGCCCTGCCCCTCGATCACCCGCAGGAAGCGCTGCGCGCAGCCATCCTTGAACGCCTGAACATTCAGGATGCCGACCTGCTGAACTTCACGGTGTTTAAACGCAGCTACGATGCGCGTAAGAAAAACACCGAGATCAAATTTGTTTACATCATTGATCTGGAAGCACGCAACGAAGACCAGCTGCTGGCACGCTTTGAAAAGGATGTGCATATCCGCCCGGCGCCGGACACCCACTACTACCCGGTCGGCCATGCCCCGGAAGGTCTGAACGAGCGTCCGGTGATTATCGGTTTCGGTCCCTGTGGTCTGTTTGCCGCATTAACCCTGGCGCAGATGGGCTTTAAACCGATCGTACTGGAGCGTGGTAAAGAAGTACGTCAGCGCACCAAAGACACCTGGGCATTGTGGCGCAAGAAAACCCTGACGCCGGAATCCAACGTGCAGTTTGGTGAAGGTGGTGCCGGTTTGTTTTCCGACGGCAAGCTTTACAGCCAGATCAAAGATCCTAAATTTTACGGCCGCAAAGTGATGCACGAGTTTGTCCGTGCTGGCGCGCCGGAAGAAATCATGTACGTCAGCAAGCCGCATATCGGTACCTTCCGTTTAACCGGGGTGGTATCGACCATGCGCGAAGAAATTAAAAAGCTCGGTGGCGAAGTGCGCTTTGAAAGCAAGGTCACTGAAATTCTGCGCAATGAAGATGGCCAGACTGAAGGTGTTGTACTGGCCGATGGCGAAGTGATTCACAGCCGTCATGTGGTACTTGCGCTGGGTCACAGCTCGCGCGATACCTTCCGTATGCTGCATAAAAAAGGCGTCTACGTCGAAGCCAAACCTTTTGCTGTGGGCTTCCGTATTGAGCATCCGCAATCGTTAATCGACCATGCCCGCTTAGGTAAATACGCCGGTCACCCGGAGCTGGGTGCCGCCGATTATAAGCTGGTGTATCACGCTAAAAATGGCCGTGCGGTGTATTCGTTCTGCATGTGCCCCGGCGGTACCGTGGTTGCTGCCACGTCCGAGCCGGGCCGTGTGGTTACCAATGGTATGAGCCAGTATTCCCGTAACGAGCGCAATGCCAACTCCGGTATTGTGGTCGGTATTAATCCGGAGCAGGATTTCCCCGGCGGTCCGTTAGCCGGGGTTGAGCTGCAGGAAAAGCTGGAAGAAAAAGCCTACGAATTGGGTGGCAGCGATTATTGCGCACCGGGCCAGCTGGTCGGTGATTTTATTCGCGGTAAAGATTCCAGCGAATTCGGAGAGGTTGAGCCGTCGTATAAACCCGGCGTTAAACTCGGCAGCCTGTATCCGTCACTGCCTTCCTATGTGATTGAAGCCATCCGCGAAGCTCTGCCGGAATTCGGCAAACAGATCCGTGGCTTTGACCGCGACGATGCGATTTTAACCGGCATCGAAACCCGCACCTCATCGCCGGTTCGTATCGCCCGTGACCGCGATTCCCTGCAAAGTGTGAATACCAAAGGGTTGTATCCGGCCGGTGAAGGCGCAGGTTACGCCGGTGGTATTTTATCCGCCGGTGTCGATGGTATTAAAGTCGCCGAAGCCGTGGCACTGGATATGATCGCCCAGGCCGGAAAACAGGGCTGAAGCCATGAAAGTTGATGACGTTAAAAAGCTGCAGCACAGAAAATACCGTGAAGAACTGCACCACTTTTTGGTGGAAGGTGAACACCTGATTCTGGAGCTGCAGAAAGCAGCGGCGACCCAGCCACATCTGGCCCAGTCGCAGCTGTTTATTACCGAGCAATATCAGGACTGGGTGGCGGAGAATATCAGCCTGAATCTGCGCACCACAGTCGTTGGTCATAAAGCCATGAGCCAGATGTCCGACACCAAAAGTCCGCAGGGCATTATTGCCGCCGTGCCTTTTGCTCCGGTTCAGGCAAGCAACCTGCAGCCGGTCAAAAACGAACGCGCTGTTTATTTATATGAAATTCAGGACCCGGGCAATTTAGGGACGATTTTGCGCACCCTCGCCTGGTTTGGTGGTTTCCGTTGTCTGCTCAGTGCCAACAGTGTTGACCCTTACAACCCTAAGGTTGTGCGTTCCAGTATGGGCGCGATTTTTCACGTCGCGCTGGAACAGTATGTGGCGCTCGAAGTAGTGGCCGAACGCTATACCCGCATTGCCTGTCTCGATATGCAGGGCAAGGCGTTAAGCGACCGCGGTTTTAAAGAGTTTGATTGCTATGTATTCGGCAACGAAGCCCGCGGTGTGCCGCGTGAACAGCTTGAAGCCATGCAGGCTCAGCCGTTTACCATTAACGGCAGTGGCGCGATTGAATCGCTGAATTTAGCTTCAGCAGTGAATATGTGTGTGTATGAACTGGTGCGCTGACGGGGTTTAATTATTATTTATGTTGGCCAGAGAACGTCTGGCCAACATACAACAGGCCTACGCGGTCAGCAGACCACCATAAATAGTCCCGCCAACAATGGCTCCGGCCACCAGCAAACGCGCCAGCGATGGCATCACGCCATGGGCCAGCTGGAAGCGGTTCCATAAATCCAGTTTACGCTGCAGCTGATGTTCAGCGCCGGGCAACAGCACAGGATAATAACCGGCCAGACCACCGGCTTTAGGAGCCTGCTGAGTGTTATCCACCGCTTCCGGTTGCTGCAGCGACTGCGCCAGATAGCGCTCGGTCACAATGACATCTTCCAGCAATAAACCACTCATATGTTCCAGCAAACCGGCAATGCCGCCCATGCGCTCATAAGCCGCCGGACACCACTCGTTCCAGTTCTTTTTATCGACATCGGGTAAGCCCAGTTGCGGATTCTGTTCCTGCCAGTTTTCCACGCCCAGTGCTTCCACCAGTTTATCGGTCAGCTGCATATTAAACAGTGCGGCAGACACTTCGGTCATACAATCCTGTACCGCACGGGCAACATTGAGCATGCGGCGTTTTTCAAAAAAGCCGATCTGACCATCGGCAGTAATCACCGCCCAGGTATTGCCCAGCAACGCCTGTTCATTACGCACCACCGCCGCCAGATGCTCACAGGAATGCAGCAGGCTGAGCAGCCCATGCAGATAAGCTTCCCAGCCACGGCCAAGTTCGGCAGCGGCCTGCAAATGCGCGCGGTGACAACTGGCATCGTGTTCCTTTAATACCTTCGTCAGTTCCGCACGCTCCAGTGACAACTGCTCCAGAATCTCTGGAATATCGGCTTTCTGCAGTTCTTCGCCGCGGTGGCGGATCACGCCGCCGGAAGGTTTCAAATCACCATCCTGCAGGGCTTTTAATGTGCTGATTTCACTTTCCAGACTGCGCGCGGCGGCCAGCTGTTCTTTTAATTCCAGCGGGTAAACCTTGCTCAGAGACTGAACTGCCGTGGCCTGAATGCTGCCACTTTCCAGTAACTCAGCCAGCGAAGAAAAATTACGCATCACATCGCGGTTAAGGTAATTGCCACGATATTGCGGATCTAATGAGCTGTGCGAAAAGTGCCTCATGACCGCATCGTCTTCCGTCACGGCTTCCAGCTCATCCTGTTTTTCGGCGTTATAAAAACTGCTGCTGATTTGCGCACGCAGAACATCCGGCTCGGCAAAAATTTCCCAGGCGCTGCGCGGATCAATGTCTGCAGCAATGTAACGTGCCTTGGCATTATCTTCGCGGTCACGGTTGGCCGGGTGTGTTGCCCACATTTGTGGCGGACGTGCCATCGACTCGGTAAACACCCGGTGGCTGGCGGAGTTTTCCGGGTTATAAACCGGCACAGGTACACCATACTGCGGATCGTCGGGCCCTTT